>JACPDV010000316.1:0-5197 GCA_016183835.1 Armatimonadota bacterium | reverse complement strand
ACGCCGGTTCGGGCTCAGCGCGGAACTGCCGCGAGGGCAGAACTTCGGCGTCAAGATCACGGCTGAAGGGCGGTTCGTGCTGGACTATGGGAACATCCCGCCGGATTGGCTGGCGGGCACAGCCCAGCCGTACGCCGACAGCGACTGGCCTGGCGTTCTGCACCTCCCGTCGGAGGACCGGGAACTGGTGGTGATGCCGCATCGCGTCGAGCCACCCGGTCCTCTGCAACCGCAAGACGAGTTCGTCTACCGATGGGAGCGCCCTGAAGGCTGGCAGGACACGCTTCAGTCCGCGCTTCAGATGGCCCAATGGGCCGACTTCCTCGCGCGTGACACCGACCGGCCCGGTGACCACTTCGCGCGCTACGCTGAGGATCTGCGTTGGTTCACCGGCGCCAGCAAGGAGTTGTTTTGGACGGACGAGGGCGAGTTGAGGGTGCGGCTCGCAAACGGCGAGGAGCACGGTCTGGACGCCCTGAGCAGCGGCGAGAAGCAGGTGCTCCTGCTTACCGGGGAGATTCGGCGGCGGATGCGGCCGGGCTCCCTGCTCTTGATCGACGAGCCCGATCTGCACCTCCATCCACACTGGGAAACCAAGCTCTACGAGCGAATGCTCCGTCTGGTCGAAGAGGGCGACGCCGGGCAGGTCATCATGGCGACCCAAAGCAACCACCTGTTCAGGATTGCCGAGCCTGGTACCGCTGCGCTGATCGGAAGGTCGGCCTTCTGATGGACGACGACCAACTCGAAGCCGACATCAGGGCCGACCTACAGGACGCTCCAAACGGATTGGTGGTCTACGTCGAGGGTCCATCCGACATTCCTACCGTGTTCGCGCTCCTGGGCGTGGCAGAGCCGCGCGACGGCATCCACGGTGGGACATTGGTGAAGGTCCCACCCCGGGCCGGCGGCAAGCTATCCCTGGACGGGGCCCTTCGGGTCGCCGCCGAGCGCGGCCTGCCTGGCGTCTTCGCGCTCCGAGACGGCGATGGCTGCGCATTCGCGGAGTTGGCCTCACGGTTCGATGCGCCGTTCGCGGGCCCGCTCTACTGGTGGAAGTCCTACTCAGCCGAATGCCTGCTTGCCGCGGCCGGCTGGCCTGGCAACTGGCCCGCGCTTCCGGACTGGCCCAGCGCACTCGAGCCTTACGGCCCGTGCGTGGCGATCAACCGCCTCTCGCGCCACCTTAGCGCGACCCTCGAACAGCTCGGCCTGCACCGCCTGCTCAGGAACCCACCGTCGCCTCTTCCCACCGCGGCCGGCATCAGGTCCCAGTTGAGTGCGGGGAAGCACGCCCTCCTGACCTTTGACGCGGAGGCGGCATTCGACGCCGAGTGTCTCGAGTTCGGACAACTCCTTTGCGCCGACCTGCGCGAGGCGCTCTGCCGGTTCAACGGCAAGTGGCTCACAAACCACCTCGGCCCGGCACGTACGGGCCTTCCGCCAGAAGCCTGCCGCGACCAGTGGCTCAACGACGTCCGCTCCCGCGGCGGCCTGCCGGAGGTCCGTGACCTCTGGCGCCGCATCACCGGTCGCGACCCATAGGAATCACCCATGCACGCTTCGCAACGCCGCACACTCCTCGGCTGGGTTGCCCTGCTCACCATCCTCACGGCCTGCCACGCCCAGGACGCCAACCCGCTCCGCCTCACCCTCCCGCCCGTCCTCTACGCCGTCGCTGGCGACCCGATGGGTGTCTGGTTCGACAACCTCGTCCTCACCGAGACTCCCGAACAGTGCACCTTCACCGTCACCTGCGACCTCGGCAGCAGCGACGCACGGCACTGGAGTTGCACGCCTACCGCCGAGCAGGTGGGGGATCATCCATGGCGGATCCGGGTCGCCGATCCCGACGGCCGCACCCGCGAGGCCGTCATGCTCCTTCGCGTGCTCCCCGTGGACTCCGGCGCGGGGAGGCCGCTCAAGCTGCTCATCGTCGGCGACAGCCTGACCCACGCCACCGCGTATCCCGCTGAGATCGCCCGCCTCGCCGGCCGGCCGGGCAATCCGAACGTCACCTTGATGGGCACGCACAAGCCCTGGGCCAACCGGCCCGAGATCGCCCACGAAGGCTACGGCGGCTGGACCTGGCAGCGGTTCGCCGCGCACTACGAGCCGGAGCCCGACGGGACCTACCGCAAGCGCAGCAGCCCGTTCGTCTTCATGGGCGACGACGGCAAGCCGGCCCTCGACGTGGCGCGCTACCCCAAGGACAACTTCGACGGCGCGAAGCCCGACGTGGTGACCTTCCTGCTCGGCATCAACGACTGCTTCGGCGCCAACCCGGACGAGCCGGCCAACATCGATGTGCGCATCGACGCCATGTTCACGCACGCCGACACGCTGATCGCGGCCTTCCGGCAGGCTTGTCCCGACGCGGACCTGGGGCTCTGCATCACCACGCCACCCAACAGCCGCGAGTCCGGGTTCGAAGCCAACTACAAGGGAGCCTACCACCGCTGGGGCTGGAAGCGCATCCAGCACCGCCTAGTGGAGCGCGAGCTGGCCAAGTTCCACGGGCGCGCCGCGGAGCATCTCTTCATCGTGCCGACCGAGCTCAACCTCGACCCGGTGGACGGCTACCCCGACAACAACGGCGTGCACCCGAACGGGGCCGGCTACGCGCAGATCGGCGAGAGCATCTACGCCTGGCTGAAGGCCCGGGCGGCCCGCAAGTAGGGGCGACCGGAAGGTCGCCCGTCGACTACGCATCGCGCAGACCGCGGGCGACCTGCCGGTCGCCCCTACCGGTTGATCGGGGTCGTTCTACCCCTCGGCCGTTTCCCCGATCGACACGATTGCCTCATCGCTCAGGCAGCGCACGTCGGGCCGGTACATGCTGAACCCGCGGTGCGGCAGCGCGCGGAAGACGCCGGGCGACTCCGCCCGCAGCCGGTAGGTGAGCGTCGTCTTGCCCTGCGGCAGGTGGTCGGCGAAGAACGTCACCTCGCGGTCGTGCATCTCGCGGTACATCCAGGCGCCGTTCCAATCGCCGCCCGAGAGCTGGTCCACCGGCTCGCAGCCGGCCGGCTTCGGGTCCGCGAGGCAAACGTAGTCGAAGCTGTTCTCCGCGTCCACCGTCACGTCCACCTCGAGCTGGTCGCCCGAGGCCACCGTCTCGCCGTCCTTGAGCACCTCGCGCTTCGTCTTGCGGGTCTTGTCCTCCGGGTCGGTGTAGTCGGTCACCTTGTAGTAGGTGCGGTCGGCCTTCAGGTAGTGCCCGGCGCCCTTGATGGGATCCTCGCGGCTGTAGAACTCCAGCATCGCCGAGTACCAGCAGCCGCTGCCGCCGTCCCGCTTCAGCTCGATCCGGTTGGCGCCGGTGTGGAGCAGCCTGGCATCCACGCTCATGGACCCGTCCAGGGTCAGCGCGTTCTGCGGGGTCACCTCCCAGCCCTTGACCGCCTGCCCGTTCACGGTGAGGGACACGGTGTACGTGCTGCCCAGCTCCTTCTGCTGCGAGGCGTAGCGGCAGAGGGCGAAGAGCGCCGTGGCGGTGTCCTTGGTGCTGTACCAGCGGTTGCCGGTGCGGTTGAGCACCAGCCACTGCGCGGCCTTGTGCGTCAGCTCGCTGTCGGGCTCCATCGCCAGGGCGGCCTGCAGCGCGAAGGCGGTGGTCTCCACCTGGTCCTCGCTCCAGCGCCAGCCCCACGGGTTTCGGCCCCAGTGCACGCCGTGCTCGGTCTCGATCCGGCGCGCCTGCAGGTTGCGCCAGGCTACCGCCGCCTTCTCCGACTCGCCGCGGTTCTTCAGCCCCAGGATCAGGAGCGCCCGCGTGTAGTCGTTCAGATCGTCGCGGTTGGCGTAGACCCGCTGGTACACGTCCTCGAGCGCTTTCCGCTGCTCGGCGCTGGGCGAGAAGACCTGGTTGGCCAGGGCCTCGCTGAGCACCCAGCCGACGTAGGCCGAGCTGTCGAGCTGCTCGCCGAGCAGGTGCAGGTTGGCATAGAGGAACGCGATGGCCGGCTGGAGCACATCGTCGGGCACGGTATAGTCGGCCAGGCGCGCCTGCATGAGGCCGTTCACCACGTAGGAAGTCATCCACACGTCGGACCGCATTCCGCCGAACCAGCCGAAGCCGCCGTCGGGGTTCTTCATGGCGCTGAGCCGCTTGATGCCGTCGTTGACCATCTTCGGCAGGTCGTCGAGTCCGCGCTTCTTCCACCAGTCGGGCACCTGTACGGGCTTGCCGCCCGCGGCGGGCTTGCCGGTGTACTCCAGTGTCCGCGCCACCAGCACGCAGGGGATGAACTTGCTGGTGGTCTGTTCCACGCAGCCGTAGGGGTAGTCCACCAGGTACGGCAGCGCGTCGAGGAGCGTGCTCGCCAACGTGGGGCTGACGGTGACGTCGAGCTTGGTGGCGTCGTCGCGGCGGTCGGCCGGAAGATCCAAGTCGAAGGCGGCGGTCGCCTCCGCGCCGATCCGGCCCGCCTTGGCGGCGAACTTGGTGGCCCCGTGCGGAATCACGGTGAACTTCTGCCGCACGCCGTCGGAGTCGTCCGGGCCCTTGGCCGTGACCGTGATCACCGCCTCACCGGGCTCCGTCGCGGTGACCTTGCGGTCGAGGCGCTTCTGCCCCAGCGGCGGCACCTCCACCGTCTCGTTGCCGCCCTCGAGTTGCAGGCCCTCCACCCCCAGACCCACCGCCACGGTCTGCGCGTGGCTGGTCTTGTTGGTCACCACCAGCGAGATCACGGACTGGTCGAGCTGGGTGAAGAAGCGCGGGGCCTGGAGCCGGACGATCAGGTCCTTGGTGGTGACCACGTTGTGGACCTGCTGGCCGACCATGGTGTCCTTGGTGACGGCGCGCGCCGTGGCTCGCCAGGTGGTCAGCGAGTCGGGGAACTCGACGGTCACCGTGGCCTGCCCGCTGCCGTCGGTGATGACAGTGGGCTGCCAGAGGATGGTGTCGGGGAAGAACTCGCGCAGGGCGACGCTCTGGTCAGGCTCGGCCTTGGCCTTCTCCGCCGCGCGGGCGCCGCCGGCCGTCGGGCCGGCCTCGCCAGCCATCGCCGGCGCCGCTGGCGGTGGCACAGCCATCTCCGCGCCGTCGGCCATCGGGCCGCCGGGCATCCCGCCACCGCCCATCCCGCCGCGGCCGCGCCGCACCGCGTGGCCGTTCTTGGGTCGACCGTAGTCACCCCAGTCCTCCAGCGACACGGCGCTCTGGATCTCCAGGCCCCGCCGGGACCCGTAG
>JACPDV010000306.1 GCA_016183835.1 Armatimonadota bacterium | reverse complement strand
CCGACTGCGCACCCTGGTTGCGGGCCGGGTGCCAGACGGCGGCGATGGTGTAGGCCGCCTGCCCGGCGGGCAGCACGGGCGGGCCGCTGAGCCAGTGGGTGGCGCCGTCGAAGGCGACCAGGTCGTGGCCGTTGCGGCCCCCCTTGACCAGCTCCGGCCGGGCGGCCTCGGTCGGCGCGGCGAGGTGCCGGCCGCGGCCCGACTTGTCGCGCCACTCGCGGACGCGCGCGCCATCGAAGGCCAGCGCGCCGGGGTCGGCGGCGTCGAGCCAGAGCGCCAGGCCGGGAAGCTCCGCCGGCGACTGGAGATCGGCCGAGACGGTGAGGAGGGGCAGCAGCGTGCAGACGTACATCGGGTGCCTCGTGACCGGCGCAGGTTCCCGCCCGGCGAGCGATCCCCTGCCGGCGGAGGAGTCGCGGTGCGCAGCCGGAAACCGCGCTCTGGCCGGGAGCCGCAGTCGTGAAGCTGTCTTTCATGACCTTTGCCTGCCCCGAATGGGAGCTGTCGGAGATCCTGTCGGTTGCGGCGGAGCTGGGCTACGACGGGGTGGAGCCGCGCATCGACGCCAACCAGCGGCACGGCCTCGAGGTGACGCTGGACGCCGAGGGCCGCCGGGAGGCACGGCGGCGGGCGGCGGACGCCGGGGTGGAGCTGTGCTGCCTGGCCACGTCGCTGCAGTTCATCAAGCTGGGGCGCGAGGAGCGCGCGGAGCTCCGCGAGGAGGCCCGTGAGCGGATCGAGCTGGCGGCGGAGCTCGGGATCCCCGGGATGCGGGTCTTCGGCGGGCCGGTGCCCGAGGGCGTGGGGCTCGTGGAGGCCTTTCAGGCGGCGGCCAGGAACCTCCGCGACGCCGGCGAGATGGCGCAGGAGGCGGGCGTGGAGCTCTGGGTGGAGACCCACGACAGCCTCAGCAAGGCCGCTCTCTGCGCCCAGGTGGTGCGCGCCGCGGACCATCCGGCGGTGAGCTTCAACTACGACGTGATGCACCCCTACCGCTGCGGCGAGCCGCTCGGCACCACCTTCGAGGCGCTCGGCGAGCGCATCCGCCACACGCACTGGCACGACTGCGTGGCCGCGCCTGACACAGTGGAGATCACGCGCTTCGGCGAGGGCAATCTGCCGTTGGCCGACATCCTCGCCGGGCTGCGCGAGCGGCGGTACGACGGCTACCTGAGCGGTGAGTGGTTCAACGAGCAGCTCGGCGCCACGCCGCGCGAGTCGCTGCGCCACTACGCGGAGGCCACCCGCGAGCTGCTGGCCGCGGGGTGACCCGGCGACCGATCGTCCATCCTGGTGTCGAAAGCAAAGGGCGGACCGCTCCCGCCGGTGGGTCGGTGATGGACCAAGCGAACCCGATCTCGCGGACCGCCGGGCGCGCCGAGCGCTTCGGGCGGGTGGCGGTGGGCGCCGCGGTGCTGTGGACCGTGGCCGTCGGCCTGGCGCTGGTCTGGTCGGCCCGACAAGCCGGCCGCGCCGCGGGCCAGACCGCGCTGGCCGCCGCGCGGGTGAGCCTCGACAAGGACCGGGGCTACCTGCGCTGGATGACCGAGCACGGCGGCGTGTTCGTGCCGGTCAGTCGCACCGTGCGACCCGACGTCGAGCTCTCCGGCCTGCCCGACCGGGACGCCCGCACGACCTCGGGCCGGCCCCTCACCCGGGTGGAGCCAATGGACGTCCTGCGCGAGGTGGACCGGTTGACCGGCGACCCGCTTTCGGGGCCCGGGCTGGCCGGCCGCATCGCGAGCCTGCGGTCCCGCGGCGGCGAGCACTCCGCGGACCCGTGGGAGGCCACCGCGCTCACCGCGCTGGCGGACGGGCGGACGGAGTACGCCGAGATCACGCAGTCCGCCGGCGTCCGGCAGCTCCGGCTGATGGAGCCCCTGGACACGGCGCCGGCCTGCCTGAGCTGCCACGCCGCCGATGGCTGGCAGGTGGGCACGGTGCACGGCGGGTTCAGCGTCGCGGTGCCGATGGCGCCCTACGAAGCGGTCTATCAACGTGAGTTCGGCCGCTTGGCCCTGCTGGGCGGCGCCGTATGGCTGATGGGTCTGCTGGGTATCGGCGGCACGGCGGCGCGGGTGCACGTGCGCGAGCGCGAGCGGCAGCACGCGGTCGGGCTGCTGGCAGCGAGCACGGAGCGCTTCCGCGTTACCGCGGAGCTGACCGGCCAGGCGCTCTACGACCACGACCCAATCCGCAACGCCACCACGTGGCTGGGCGCCGTGGAGGCCATCCTCGGCTTCACCCCCGAGGAGTTGTGCGGGCTCAGCGCCGAGGGCTTCGCCGAACTGATCCACGAGGATGATCGTGCGCAGGCCTGCGAGGTCTACCGCCAAGGCGTCCACCGGCTCGAGCCCGTGTTCGCCGAGTACCGCCTCCGCCGCAAAGACGGCACCTACTGCTGGGTGGAGGACTGCGCCGCCTGGCTGCGCGACGCCGACGGCAAGCCCTACCGCATGCTGGGCGTGGTCCAGGACATCACCGAGCGCCGGCAACTGGAGCACCAGCTCCGGCAGACGCAGAAGCTGGAGAGCCTCGGCGTGCTCGCCGGCGGCATCGCCCACGACTTCAATAACCTGCTCACCACCATCCTCGGGCACGCCGACCTGGCACTCGGCGAGCTCCCCGCCGGGTCAGCGCTGCGCGAGGACCTGACGGAGATCGAGCACGCCTCGCGCCGCGCCGCCGAGCTGTGCCGGCAGATGCTCGCCTACGCCGGACGGGGCGGCCTGGCGCGCGAACCGGTGGCGCTGCACACACAGGTCGAAGAAACCATCCAGCTCCTGCAGGCCGGCCTCGATCCAAAGGTCGAGCTGCGGCTGTGCCTGGCCGACGACCTCCCCCCGGTGCCGGGCGACGCCGCGCAGCTCCACCAGATGGTGGCGCATCTGTTGCTCAACGCCGTCGAAGCCCTGGGCAAGGGCGGAGGCACCGTCACGGTCACCACCACGGCAGCGGCCTGCACGCGCGATGAGCTGCGCGGCTCGGCGGTGGGCGGGGAGCTGCCGGCCGGGCGCTACGTGGGGCTGGTGGTCAGCGACACCGGGTGCGGGATGGACGACGAAGCCCTCGAGCGCGTGTTCGAGCCGTTCTACACCACCAAGTTCCTGGGGCGTGGGCTCGGGCTCTCGGCCACGCTGGGGATCGTGCGGGCGCACCACGGCGGGATCTGGGTGAGCAGCGCGCCGGGTCGGGGCACCACCGTGCGGGTGCTGTTCCCGGCGTCCGAGCCCGTCGCCGCCACGCCGCCCGCGCCGGCGACGCCCCTTGGCGGGGCGGTGCTGCTGGTCGACGACGAGCCGGGCGTGCGCGACGTGACGCGGCGCATGCTCGAGCAGCTCGGCTTCACCGTGATCGCGGTGGGCAGCGGCGCGGAGGCGGTGGCGGCCTACCGTGACAGCGCCGGCACGATCGCCCTGGTTGTGCTCGATCTGACGATGCCGGGCATGAGCGGTGAGGAGACCTTCGCGGCGCTGCAGGCGGTGAATCCGGAGGTCAGGGCCGTGGTCACGAGCGGCCACAGCGAGGCCGACTCGGCGGCGCGGTTCGGCGAGCGCGGCCCGGCTGGATACGTGCAGAAGCCCTACACCTTGGAGCGCCTTCGTGAGCAGGTCGAGGCGGCGCTGCGCGCCGAGCGGCCCGCCTGACGCTGCCCGGCCGGGGAGGAGAGCGGAACTTCCGCGGCGAAGGCACGTCTGCGCAGGGGATGGGCGTCGCTCGACTCGCCGGGCCGGAGGGCCCCATGCGTGCTGCGATGGTGGTCTTGGTGGTGCTCGCGTCTGCGCTGGCGCAGGACGGCGGCCCGGGCGGCTCAACCGAGCGTGGCGTCCGCCAGAAGGCGCTCAGCCCCGTCACCTCGGCGGAGAACAGCCGCCTCTTCGCCCTCGTGGTGGGCGTCAGCGACTACGCCGCGGAAGCCGTGCCGGACCTTCACTACGCCGCCGTGGACGCGGCGGCCGTGGCGCAGTTCCTGCTCACCGAGGGCGGCGTGGCGCCGGACCGGCTGTGGCAGCTCCTGGACGCGAACGCCACCCGCGCCGGCTTCGAGCGCGTGCTCGGCGACGAGCTGCGCCGGCAGGTCCACGCGGGCGACCAGGTGGTCCTCTTCTTCGCCGGCCACGGCTTCGCCGACGACAACGGCGAGCTGGTGCTGATGCTCCACGACACCGACCCCGAGCGCCTCGTCTCCAGCGGGCTCACCGCCGGCCGCCTGGGCGAGCTGCTGGGTTATCTCGGCGAGGCGCAGACCAGCGTCTTTCTCGATAGCTGCTTCGGCGGCGGCGGCGGACGGGCGTTCGCGCTCCCCGGCCGGCGCGCCGGCCAGACCGCCTCGTTCGGCGACAAGCTCCGCGCCGACGGGCGCTTCGTGACGACCGCCTCCCGCGCGGCCGAGGTGGCCTACGAGGCCGAGGCCTACGGGCACGGCCTGTTCACCCACTTCCTGCTCGAGGGGTTCCGGCTGGCCGACCGCAACTTCGATGGCAAGCTGACCTTCGCCGAGCTGTACGACTACGTCTTCGAGCGGGTCAAGTCCGCCTCCACCGACCGGCAGCACCCGGACCAGACCAGCGCGGGCAACCTGGTGGTGCTCACCCCGGGCAGCCACGCGGCAGGGCCCGCCGGCACCCTGCAGATCACCAGCAATCCGCTCGGCGCCGAGGTCTACATCGATGGTCTGCCGGCGCTGCTCGATCCCGCGCAGGGCGGCCGGGCCACCGCGCCCACGCCGCCCATCCCGGTGCCCGCCGGCACGCACCGCGTGGCCGCCTACAAGCCCGAGTTCGCCCTCACGCAGCGGGTGGTGGAGGTGCGCGCCGGGGCCGCCGAGCAGGTCAGTCTCGAGCTCCGCCGCAACCAGCCCCTGGCCTCGCTGCTCCTCACCGACCTGCGCCGGGAGTGGTTCGGCGGCGTATTACAGCTCAATGGCCACCCGGCCGGGCGGATCGAGGAAGCCGAGCTGTTCGTCCCGGGTCTGGCCGCCGGCGAGCCGTTGCGGCTGCGGCTCGAGGTGCCCGGCTTCGAGCCGCGGGAGGACACCCTGACGCTCGAGCCCGGCGAGCTGCGCCGCATCGCCGTCACGCTCCATGAACGCGCCGAGGGTGCCGTGACCGCCCTGCCCGCGGGGCTGACCAAGGGCGCCGACGGGCTGTTCGAGTGGGCCAAGGACGGCGCGCCGATGGTCTGGGTGCCCGGCGGCACCGCGGAGATCGGCACCGACCAGCGCGAGTGGTTCCTGGCCATGCCGAAGCACCCGGAGGCAGTGAAGGGCTTCTGGATGGACCGGTTCGAGGTCACCCGGGGCCGGTTCCTGGTGTTTGTCAAGGCCGCCGGCTACAAGCCCGAGGGACCTGCGCTCGCGCAGGCGGCGGAGGGGCGCGACGAGCTGCCCGTGACGCACGTGACCTGGCGCGACGCCACGGCCTACGCCGCCTGGGCCGGCAAGGCGCTGCCCAGCGAGATCGAGTGGGAGCGCGCGGCGCGCGGGCCGGACGGGTGGCTCTACCCGTACCACGCCGCGACGTTCAGCGAGCAGAAGGCCAACGTGCCACGGACGCGCCTGCGGCGGACCACGCCGGTGGGTTACTTCAGCAAGGCCGGCGGCGACAGCCCCTACGGCGTCGCTGACCTCAGCGGCAACGTGGCGGAGTGGACCGGCAGCCGGATGGCCGCGTACCCTGGTTCTCCGCTGCCCAACGACGAGCGGTTCGCGGGAGATTTGGTGGTGGTGCGCGGGGGTTCCTATCAGAGTGCGGACTCGCGGCTGGATTCGGCCGCGGTGCAGCGGTTCGGCGTGTCGCCCGACCGTTACGCCGCGGACCTGGGATTCCGTTGCGTGCTACGGCCGCAGTAGACCCGAAGAGGAGAAGTGTCATGCGTCGTGTCGTATTCGCCGCCGCTGTGCTGGCGGTCTGGTGCACCATCGGCCGCGCCGCGGACGGCGCCCGCACGATGGAGGATGCGGTCGCCACGGTGCGGCCGATCACGCTGATGGTGGAGGCCGACCTGCGCTACGGCCAGCGCAGCTACGGGAGCGGCTTCCTGGTCTCCAGCGACGGGCTGGTGGCCACTTGCGCGCACGTTGTGCGGCGCTCCCAGGAAGTCGCCTGCTACTACCGCAACGGCGAGCGGATCCGGGCCAAGAAGGCGCTGGAAGACGAGGACCTGGACCTGGCCGTGCTGAAGCTGGAGGGCGACCGGACGTATCCCACCGCGCTGCTCGGCGACAGTGACCTGGATGCGGTGGAGGGCACCGCGGTGGGGGTCTGCGGCTACCCGCTGCCCACACTGTTCTTCCGCGTCGGCGTGGGTCTCGACTCGACGAGCATCTCCGGCTCGGTGAGCGCGTTGCGTCTCGGCGACCGGCCCGAGAATCGCAGCCGCAACGCGGTGCTGCAGCTCGACGCAGTGGGTCAGCCCGGCAACAGCGGCGGCCCCGTGTTCCGCATCGCGGATAGCAAGATCATCGGCGTGCTGGCGCTCAGGCTGGAGGGCAACACGCCCATCGCCTTTGCCATCCCGGTCAACCAGTTGACGGCCGAGACGTTGGTGACCATTCGCGACGACAAGGAGATGGCGAGCACCTTTGTCAACCCCATGAACTACCGCGGCTCGGCTGCCGACGACACCGGCGTGTTCGACGAGTTCATCCCGGCCTTTGGCTTCGACCCGGCGGCCCACCCCCGGCCGGCCGTCGACGGGCCGGACCTCTACGTCGGCGGCCTGAACCACTTCATGCACAGGATCCGGCACCGCCGGCTCGTCACCGAAGAGGAGTGGAACGTGGAGTTGGACTACCCGGTCACGATGCCGGCGGCGGTGGACAAGGACAACGTCGTCGTTGGCGCCGGCACGCTGAACCTATCGTGGCAGGCGGGCCAGCTCAACGTCGGCGAGCGGATGGGCGCGGCCACCGTCAACGCGCTCACGATGGGCCTCGGCGGGCTATTCAAATGGAAGAAGCGCATCGCCCGCGTGATCGACACCGATGGGCGCGTCTACGTCATCGACAAGGACGACGGCCGGCTCAACTCGCAGGTGGACACGGCCTTCCCTGGTGCACCGGTGCTCAGCGACGGGGTCGCGTACATTCCGGCGCTGGGGCAGTTGATGGCCTACGACACCACCAACGGCACCGTGAAGTGGACCGTCGGTGATTTCGCCAAGGCGATGGAGGGCCGCACCTGGTACAACGCCGCGTTGGGCTCGGATGGCAAGCTCTACACCTTCGAGGTGCCGGTGAGGCTGAACGTGCGGGAGATCAGGACCGACGCCAGCGGCGCGATGCCAAGCCTTCCGCGGCTGTTCTACCTCGAGTTCGGCCTGGGCAAGAGCCACGACGACCCGAGCGGGAGGGGCAACTGCCTGCTCCGTTGCCGCGACCCGAAGGACGGCAAGGTGCAGTGGGAGACGCCGCTGTTCAACGCCACGACCTACCTGCGGCCGCTCGCCACCGCTCTGATTCTCAGCGATGACGCAAAGATGGCCTACTGCCAGCTCGGCCCCCTGGCGTTGGCGGTGAACCTCGAAACCAAGAAGGTGGCGTGGCCCGACGGGGCCGCCATGAAGGTCACCGTGGCGAGCATGGTCAAGGCCTGTTGGGACCGCCAGCGGGAGCTGGAGAAGCGGGCGGGCGGCGACGTCGTCGCCTCGTTCCACGACGCCGGCTTGAGCAGCGGCACCAGCAGCGGCATGACCCTGGCCAACGGCCGCCTCTACTACGGCTGCTACGACATCCCCAGCGAGGGATCGGACAAGGCCTACCTCCGCGTGGTAGCGGCCGACACCGGTGAGGAGGCAAAGCGTCTCGCGTGCCCTGGCAGGCCCTCTGCGCCGTTGGTGTACGATGGCATGGTCTACTTTGGCGCGTCGCACATCCCGCCGGTCTGGTCTGGCCGCGGCGAACCGCGATCCTGGCTGTATGCCTACGGCGAGAACACGCTGCAGGAAGCCTGGCGGCTGCGAGTGGACCACTACGGCCTCTCGTACGCCCCGCAAGCGGTGGGGCGGTCGCTCTACTTCGCCGACATGGTCTATCTGTACGAGCTGCCGCTCCCGCTGCGGTAGTAGAACGGGGAGTTTGCGGACGGACGCGGGAGACGACACCATGCGCGCGATCTCAGTTGGCTGCCTGCTGTGCCTGGCCTACGTCCTCCCGGCTGCGCGCGGGGCCGAGCTCGATCGCATCGACCGGATGGTCGCCGCCGCGGTGGTGCCGGTCAAGGGCGGCGCCGCGTCGGGCTACGGCCTGGTGTGCTCCACTGGCGCTCTGGTGGCCGTGCCCGCGGCGCTGCTCGGCGAGCAACAGAAGCCGGTGTTCAGCGCCGGCGGGCAGTCCTACACCCCCACCGAGACGCACACCGACCCGCGGGGCTACGCGCTCTGCCACGTGCCTCTCGACCCGGCCTACACCGCAGCGCTCGGCAGCACCGATATGGTCCCGGCCGGCGCCGTGGTGCGGGTCCTCAGGCCCGACGGCGACGGCTTCGCGCGCGTCGAGTGCAAGGTGGTCAGCAACGACTCGCGGAGGGTGGGACGCATCCGCTTCCGCGTGATCGAGCTCGACCTACCGCCGTTGGGCCTGCCGCTGGGCCTCCCGGTCTATCTTCCCTCGGACGGGCGGGTGGTCGGCCTGCTCGGCGTGCAGGGCGAGATCGCGTCCGGTCTGGGCAGCCAGGCTTCGGCCGTGGACGTGGTGGCCGGCCTGATCTTCGGCGCCGGGCTCCAGATCAAGCTCAACCCCTTCACCGAATCGGGAGGTGTGGTGGACGCCGAGGGCCGCCTTGTCGAACGCTTCGTCAGCCGTTGGCTGTTCCCCGCTAGCACGGGTACCATCAGCGCCGATCTGCGGCGCTCGGGCATGTTCTGGCAGAAGGCATACGGTCGCTTTCCGGACCAGCTCAGCCAGCCTGTGGTCGATCAGGGCCATGCGTTCTTCGGCGACTGCTACGGCCAGGTCTACTCGCTCGATCTGGCGCAGCAACGGCGCTCCTGGATCTCGAGCGCGAGTGAGTACTGGATCCGACATCCGCCGTTGGTCGGAGCCGACACGGTCTGCGTGGTGGGCGGCTTGCTCTGGCCGGCGCGCAAGTCCAGCGCCCAGAACCTGCTGCTGCAGCGTGAGATGTTCAGCCTACACGACGCCCTCGGCGGGCCGCTGATGGAGATCAGCCAACTCTGGCGTAAGCGCTACGGCGGGTCGCTGTGGGCCAACTCCGACCCTTGGCTCCTGTTCGCCCTCTACGGCGCGGGTGCCGTCGTCGGGCTGGAGCGCTCCACCGGCCGCGCGCGGTGGGGCCTGCCAGTCAGCTTCTGCGACAGGCTGCTGGAGTTGGACGACTGCGTCATCTTCGCCGGGCTCGGCCTCCGCGGCCGCGTGGCGATGGCCGACGGCAAACTGCTGTGGGCTTCCGGCGACGGCTATGCCAAGTCCGACCGCGAGCACAACACCTGGTGGCACGCCATTGCCGTGGACTCGAAGCGCCTGCTCTGCCTGGCCGTGCCCCTGCGCTACACCGACGACGGGACGGTCACCCGCACCACCGGCGGAGCGCGCATATACAACGACCCTACTTCGCCGATGTGGCAGTTCTTCGGCGTGCGGGTGGAGATGGACACGGTCACCGAGACCCTGAACGCCCGCCTCGTGACCGACGGACCGTGCATGGTCGTCGAATGCGACCCGCAGTCCGGCGCGAAGCGCCGCGAGTGGAACCTGACGGCCGCCGGGTTCCCGGCCAAGAGCAAGGAGCATCCCCTGGTCACGCACACCGTGCTCGAGGCGCCGGGCACGCCGCAGGAGGTGCTGTACGCGGTGGTCGGCAAAGTGCTGACGCGGTTCGTGCCTGCCACCGGCGCCTGCACCGTGCTGCGCGATCTCTCGGACGACCCGGACGCCACCAGTTTCGCGACGCAACTGACCGTGCGGGACAACGTCGTCTACGTCGGCACCACCCGGCGGGAGCTGCTCGCCCTGGACGCGATCACGGGCAAGCCCGTGTGGCCGAAGACGCCGGTGCTGAGGGGCTGGGTGGGCTCCCCGCTCGTCCTCGGCGGGGTGGTGTATGTGGGCACGGCCGATGGCTACCTGCACGCCTTCGCCACCGCCGACGGGCGCGAGCTATGGTGGTACGAGGTGGGCGGGCGGGTGGTCGGCCAGCCGGTGCCGGTCCAGGAGGGCGACCGCGACTTGCTCTACTGCACGCTCGACAACGGCAACTTCGTCTCGGTCGAGTTGCCGACCCTGTAGCCCGGCGGCTGCGGCCGACGGTCCGTGCGTCAGGGCAGGATCACCCCGATGCCGACCTCGGCGCGGTCGCAGCGTATCGGCCAGTCGCCGTTCTCCTCGCGGACCCCGGCGCCGTCGAACTCCACGTTGGCCGCCGGCGGGAGCGGCAGGCGCAGCCGGTAGCCGCCGGGCGGCGGCGCCGGCTCGCAGCGGATCGTCAGCGTGAAGCCGCGCGACTCGGCGAACGGCTCGATTCGCCACGACACCCGGCCGAGGTACGTGGGTGCGCCCTCGATGCCGATCACGTGGCCGTCGCCGAACCACCCGCGCGGCAGTCCACCGCCGATCACCAGGTGGTCGCCCTCCTCGAAAACGAACAGGTCGCGCAGGAGGAGCAGCATCTCCGCGGCCACCCAGCCGTGCGGCACGATGTTCGAGGTGGGCCACCAGCCGCGGATCAGCCGCCAGTCGCCGGTGGGGTCGCCGGTCAGGTCGCCCTCGGCCCAGCCGTACAGCCCGGGCGCGTCCTGGGTGCGGAGGAACTCCTCGATGGTGGACAGCGCCTCGTCGCGCCGGCCGAGCTTGAGCAGGTTGTGCGCCTGGGCCACCTCGAAGTAGCGCCAGCGCGGCTCGCGCACATACTCGCCGCCTCCGCCGTCGCGGTGCTCGCGCCACCAGCGGACGAAGGCGTCGACGGTGGCGGGGTCCTGCGCCTCGCGGGCGCCGGTGGGCCACACGGCGCAGCTCACGTCGCGCTCATTCTGGCCGAAGCGCACCACCTCGGAGCGGAGCGCCGCCGCCAGGGCGTCGGCCGCGGCGGTCCAGGGCTCGGCGTCGGCTTCGCGGTCCAGCTCCCGCGCTGCCTGCGCCGCGGCGCGGAGCCCGGCCAGGGCCCACGCGTTGACCCAGAAGAGCGGACGGTGGCCGTCCATCCGCCCCACGATCAGCCCGTGGGACGCCACCTCGCAGACCAGCCCCTGCTCGGGGTGGAGCCGGGTCCGCGGCAGCACGTTGCGCGCCGGCAGGCGGATCGGCTCGGAGGTGTGGAGCATGCGCAGCAGCCACTCGGCGCGCTCGCGGACGTGGGGGTATACGCCGGCCAGCCAGTCCCGGTCGCCGGTCAGGCGGTAGTGCTCGTGCAGGCACCAGAGCCCCTGCCCCGGCGCGTCGGCCTCGGGTCCGAACCCGCCGCCCCAGGGGTGCTCGCACAGCGCCCGCATCCCGGCCCGCGCCAGGTCGTGCAGCCCGGCCTTATCGAAGGCGTGGAGGATGTAGACGCAGTCGCGGGTCCAGAAGAGGGGGTAGCAGACCGTGGCGATCCGCGGCTCGCCCTGGTCCACCGCCATCACGAGGTGGGTGAGCGAGGCGTGGAAGGCTTCGCTGTAGCGCGCGTCCGGCGCGTCGATGCGCACCCGGGTGAGGCGCTCGCGCCACTGGTCGGCGAGCGTTTCGATCCGCTCGCGGGCGAGCAGGTAGGAGGGCGCGGCGGCCGGCTCCGCCGGGCGGGCGGCCGGGTGGACGGGGAAGCTCCAGCCCGCCTCCCACTCGCCACCCGCTTCGAGCGCCACGTGGTAAGCCAGCGACCCGCCGCACCAGCCGTCGGGGTCGGTGGCCAGCGCCCGCCGCGGCCGCTGCCCCGCGCGCAGCAGCTCGCTGAGCGACACGCCGTCTTCGCTGAGCGACACGCAGCCCGCCTCCAGCGGCGTGCGGCTGCCCAGCACCTGGGGGATGTCGTGAATCAGGAACCCGCGGATCTCGGGGCACCAGGCGATGCTCCGCAACGGCCCGCCGGCGGGCCCGAGGCTGCGCACCACGAGCAGCACGATCGCCTCCGCCAGGTGGCGCCCGCGGTTGGTCACCCGGCAGGCGAGCACGTCCACCGGATGGTGTTCGTCGGGGCAGGCCTCCACGCCCAGGCGCAGGTCCACCTCGAAGGCGCCGGCCCGCCAACGGCTGCGCACGATGGGCAGGATCCCGCCGAGGAGCCGGTCGCGGATGGCGTCGCGCGGGAGCAGTTCGGGGGCGACGAGGTGCTGCTCGCTCTCCAGCCAGACCCACACGCTCACGCCGTAGCTGCCCACCCCGGGCGAGAACGAGCCGCCCGGCTCGACGAACGTCTTGAACACGTCCGCCGAGCCCTCGGCCGACAAGACCACATGGCTGTCGGCACGCGGGCGGATGCGATGGGGATGATGCTCGTCGGGCTGTCTGCCTGCCAACGCCTGCTTCCTCGCGCCATTCAAGCTACAGACTTGGAGTCTCCGTGCCGGGGCCATGTGGCGCCACTTCGCGGCCACGCCAGTGGATCGGGCTGCCACGGTACGCTCGCCACATCGCGCAGCACAGCAGCGCCGCCATGAAGCCGAACGCAAACGGCGCCGCCAGCGCTCGCCACCGGGCGCCGCCGTACTGGCCGAAGACCGGCGTGAACGCGCCGGCCATGGTCAGCCAAGCGGCCAGCGAGCCCCAGCAGACCATCCGCCACTCGCCCGCCATGCCGCACAGGAGCAGCCCGCCGACGACCGCTGCCGTGGCCACCGGCACCACGCCGCCAAGGACCAGCAGCGCCGCCGAGCGGAAGCCGTTGAGGTAGCTGTGAGCGAGCCCGCGCATGGCGTTCTTGCCGAACCCGGCCCACAGCTCGGACAGGCTTCCGTACATCGGAGTGTAGAGCAGCTCGGGCGCCAACGCGCAATGGAGACGGAAGCCGTGGGCCTTGAGTCGCTCGGCGGTGGCGACGTCGTCGGCCAGATCTCCGCGAATCGGCTCGTAGCCGCCCACCGCGTCGAGCGCGGCGCGGCGGATGAGGAAGAACCCGCCGCAGCCGAGCGCGCGCGGGTCATCGGGATCGTTGGCGGCGCGCGGCGGATAGACCTGGAAGATCATCCACGCCACTACCGGCATGACCAGGTCCACGCCCGGGCTGGCGCCGCCGCTGCCGGGGATGCAGGTGACGGCGTCGGCTCCGCGCGGCCAGGACCCACTCACCACCGGCGGCCTGCAGCGCCTGGTGCAGCGCGTGTGTCTTCCCGAGCCAGCTGGGCGGAGGCTCGACGCCGTCGATTACCACCAGCGGATGGCGCCCGACTCCCTCCCCTGCGCCAGCGGGGGAGGGCTGGGGTGGGGGCCGGTCTGCAGCCACACCCGCCTCCTGCCGGCCCCCCTCCCGGCCTCCCCCCGCTCCGCAGGGGGAGGAGCCGCGGGTTGCCAGCTCCTCGAGGATCGCCAGGGTCTCGTCGGTCGAGCGGTCGTTGACCGCCACCACCTCGAGCCGCGGCCACGCCTGTGCGAGCATCGACTCGACGCAGCGGCGCAACTGGCGCGACGCCTCGTTGCGGGCCGGGACGAGGATGGAGACCAGCGGCGGGTCGGGGCCGGGATCGGGAGCCTCGGCGGGCGGGCGCAGGTGCGGGGTGNNGGGTGAGCCGCGCGTCGGCCAGGTTGTGGAGCCAGAGCCGGCCCCACACCGCCGCCGCGAAGACGGAGAGTCCGGTGACGACCGCGGGTACGCTCATGTGCCGTAGGCGAACAGCGGAAGCTGCCCGTCCGACTCCGCCTCCAGCCGCTGGAGCGCGGCGGCGACGTAGCCGGGCTCCCGCTCCACCGCCACGAAGTGCCGGCCGCGCCGGAGCGCCGCCACCGCCGTGGTGCCCACCCCGGCGAACGGGTCGAGCACCACCTGCCCGGGCCGGCTTGCCGCGGCGATCACCCGGTCGATCAGCCCCAGCGGCTTCTGGGTGGGATGCAGCTTGGCGCCGTCCTCGTCGCGGAGCCGCTCACCGCCGTTGCAGAGCGGGAAGTACCAGTCGCTCCGCATCTGCTTGCCGCCGTTGGCCGCCTTCATGTCGTGGTAGTTGAACACGTAGCCCTTCGCTGTGGCGCTCTTCTTGCACCAGATCAGCGTCTCGTGCGCATTGGTGAAGCGGACGCCGCGGAAGTTGGGCATCGGATTGGCCTTGACCCACACCACATCGTTGAGCACCCAGTAGCCCAGGTCCTGCAGGGCCGCGCCGACGCGGAAGATGTTGTGGTAGCTGCCGATGACCCACAGGGTGCCGCTGTCCTTGAGCACCCGCCGGCAGGCGGAGAGCCAGGCGCGAGTGAACTGGTCGTAGGCGGCGAAGGACTCGAACTGGTCCCACTCGTCGTCGCAGGCGTCCACCACACTGCTGTCCGGGCGGATCAACGTCTGGGCGAGCTGGAGATTGTAGGGCGGGTCGGCGAAGATCAGGTCGATGGACTCGTCGGGGAGCTGCTCGAGCAGCTCGAGGCAGTCGGCGCAGACCACGCGGTCGAGCCACGGCGCCAAGCCGGGGTGCGGTGAGTGTACGGGCTGAACACGGCTGCGCGACGGTTGGCTCATGCTGCGAGGTCCTCGGCTGTCGGTTGTTATGACAGCATTCTGACTCCGCGGTTGCGCGACTACGCCAACGGCAGCTCGGGCTGCTCGTCCGTCGGCTCCTCTTCCTCTTCCTCGATGTCGAGATCCAGATCGGCGGCGCCCGCGACGCCGCCTGTGGCGGCCACCCGCACCACCTTGGCCACCACCGCCACCCGGTCGCCCTCGTCCAGGTTGATGAGCTGCACCCCTTGCGCCGCCAGGCCGGTGCGGCGGATCCGTTTGCAGGGGATCCGGATCATGACGCCGTGCTCGGTGAGGAGAAGGAGCTGGTCCTTGTCGTCCACCGAGACGATGCCGACCACGTAGCCGGTCCTGCGCGCGTCGACCCGATAGGTGATCACGCCGATCCCGCCGCGGCTCTGCAGCCGGTAGATGTCCTCGCCGTCCTCGTCGGTGATGGCCGTCCGCTTGCCCAGGCCGAGGGTGCCGCAGACGAACAGGTCCTTCGACGGATCGAGCCTTTGGACGCCGACCACCTCGTCGCCGGGCCGCAAGGTGATGCCCCGCACGCCCTGCGCCTGCCGGCCCATCGCGCGCACGCCGCCGTGCTCCGGATCCTCGTTGAAGCGGATGCTCATGCCGGAGCGGGTGGCGATGATCAACTCGTCGCTGCCGCTGGTGCGCAGCACCCAGCCCAACTCGTCGCCGTCGGCCAACCCGATGGCGATCATGCCCATCCGGTTGATGTTGATGAAGTCGGACATGGCCGTCTTCTTGATGGTGCCCTGGCGGGTGACCATCGTCAGATAGCCGTCCTGATCGAGCCCCTGCACCGGGATGGTGGCGGTGACCTGCTCGCCCTGCTGAATGCTGATCAGGTTGATCACCGGCGTCCCGCGCCCAGTGCGGCCGGCGGGCGGGACCTCGAACGCGCGCAGCCGGTGGACCCAGCCGCGGTTGGTAAAGAACAGGAGGTAGTGGTGCGTGCTGGCCACGAAAAGCTGCTCGACGGAGTCCTCCTCCTTCTTGTTGAGGCCGATCACCCCGCGCCCGCCGCGGCGCTGCACGCGGTAGGTGTCGATGGGCAGCCGCTTGGCGTAGCCGTCCCGCGTCAGCGTGACGACCATGTCCTCTTCGGCGATCAGATCCTCGACTCGCAGGTCCTCGGCCTCTTCGTCGCGGAGTTGGGTGAGCCGCTCGTCGCCGTACTTGGCGGCCAGCTCCTTGGTCTCGTCGCGGACCACCTCGAGGCGCTTGCGCTTGTCGGCGAGCAGGCTGCGGTAGTAGGTGATGTCTTTCTGGAGCTGGTCGTACTCGTCCTGCAGCTTCTGCCGCTCGAGGCCGGTGAGGGTGCCCAGGGTCATGTCGACGATGGCCTGCGCCTGGCGCTGGCTGAACTCAAACTGCTCCTGCAGGTTCTGTCGCGCGGCGGTCCGATTGTCGCTGGCGCGGATGCAGCGGATGATCTCGTCGATCAGGTCGAGCGCCTTGAGCAGACCTTCGAGGATGTGGGCGCGGTCCTCGGCTTGCTTGAGGAGGAACCGCGTGCGCCGGGTCACCACGTTCTCGCGGTGGCGGACGAACTCGGCGATCAGGTCGCGGAGGGTGAGCAGCAGCGGCCGGCCGTCGACCAGGGCGAGGTTGATGACCGGGAAGTTGGTGCGCAACTCGGTGCGCTTGTAGAGCTGGTTGAGCACGACCTCGGGGGTGGCGTCGCGCTTGAGCTCGATCACCACACGCATGCCGCTGCGGTCGGTCTCGTCACGGATGCTGGAGATGCCGCCGATCTTGCCGTCGCGCACCAGGTTGGCGATGTTCTCCTGCAGCCGGGCCTTGTTGACCTGGTAGGGCAGTTCGGTGATGACGATGGCCTGCCGGCTGTTGTCGATGGGCTCGATCTGGGCGCGGCCCTGGACGGTGATGGAGCCGCGGCCGGTGGTGTAGGCGTCGCGGATGCCGGTCCGCCCGAGCACGATCCCCTTGGTGGGGAAGTCGGGACCCGGGATGTACTTCATCAGCTCTTCGCTGGTGATGCCGTCGTTGTCGAGGTAGGCGCAGATGCCGGCGGCGACCTCCCGGAGGTTGTGGGGCGGGAGCTTGCAAGACATGCCGACGGCGATGCCCTCGTTGCCGTTGCAGAGCAGATTGGGAAAGCGGCCGGGGAGGACGACGGGCTCCTGAAGCTGTTCGTCGTAGGTCGGCCGGAAATCGACGGTGTCCTTGTCGATATCTTCAAGCAAGGCCTCGGCGAGGAGGCTCATGCGGGCCTCGGTGTACCGCATGGCCGCGGGCGGGTCGCCGTCGACGCTGCCGAAGTTGCCCTGGCCGTCGACCAGGCGGTAGCGCATCGAGAAGTCCTGGCCCAGGCGGACCAGGGCGGGATAGACGTTGGCTTCGCCGTGGGGATGGTAGTCGCCCGACGTCTGGCCGGCGATCTTGGCGCATTTGCGCTGTGGCCGGTTGTGGCGCAGGTTGAGGTCGGCCATGACCTGGAGGATGCGCCGCTGGACGGGCTTGAGTCCATCGCGCACGTCCGGCAGCGCGCGCGAGATGATGGTCGACATGGCATAGTCCATGTACGACGCGCTCATCTCGTCGCTCAGGCTGATGGTCTTGATGGTCCCGCCGGGGAGATTGCCGTCGTCACTCATCCGCGTCGTTCTCCGCTCCGCGCCAGCCCCCCTCGTTGCCGAGGAGGGGGCAGAAGGAGGTCCCTACCACTATCCGCCACACGCCCCCTCTGTCACCCCCTCCTTGCCAAGGAGGGGGCAGGGGGAGGTCCCTACCACTATCCGCCACACGCCCCCTCCGTCACCCCCTCCTTGCCAAGGAGGGGGCAGGGGGAGGTCCCTACGGCTCCTCGCCCGACGGCAGAGCCCCGGCTTCCGCTGCGTGGGTCCGTCAATCGCCACTACCAGCTTCGCTGCCGGAAAACAGAAGTCGACGACGTACGGACCCACGCCATACTGCCGGCGGAACTTCAGACCGTCGAGCCGGTGCGCCTGCAGCTCGGCCCACAGGATCCGCTCACCTTCCGTGGAGTCGCGGCGGAGGCGTCGGCGCAGCTCCTTGCGGTCTGTCCGATTGTACACCCGACCCACTGCTCGCCTCCCTCTCCGGCCGCCCGCACGGACTGGACCTCCCCCTGCCCCCTCCTTGGCAAGGAGGGGGTGGGAGGGGTGCTCGGCGGCGAGGCTTGCCTAGATATCCAGGTTCCGCACGCGCCGGGCATGCTCCACGATGAAGTTCTTCCGCGGCTCCACCGCGTCGCCCATCAACACCGACACGATCCAGTCCGCGCGCACCGCGTCGTCCACCCGCACTTGCAGGAGGCTCCGCGACTCGGGGTGCATCGTCGTTTGCGCGAGCTGCTCGGCGTTCATCTCGCCCAGGCCCTTGTAGCGCTGGACCGTCACGCCGCGCCGCCCCGACAGCCGCTCCAACACCAGGTCGCGGTCGCCCTCGCTGTGCGCATACTCGATCCGCTCGCCCACCTTCACCCCGAACAGCGGCGGCTGCGCGATGTAGACGTGGCCCAGCTCCACCAGCGGCCGCAGGTAGCGGAGGAAGAACGTCAGCAGCAGCGTGCGGATGTGGCTGCCGTCCACGTCCGCGTCGGCCATGATGATCACCTTCGCGTAGCGCAGCTTGCCGATGTCGAAGTTGTTGGCCGCGCGCTTGCCGTTGCCGTTGCCATTCCCGTTGCCTTCGTCCTCGGGATCGAGCCGTGCCGCCACCGTGCCCGGGAGCGTGCCCTGCACGATCTGCGCCGCCTCGTCGGCCGCCTGGCGCCGCCGCGCTTCCTCCGCCTCGAGGATCTGCTCGTGGATCTCCTCCCAGTGCGTGGGGTCGGCGATGCCCGTGCCGATGGCCGTGACGATGGTGCGGATGTGCTCGTGGTTGAGGATCTTGTCGAGCCGGTGCTTCTCCACGTTGAGCGGCTTGCCGCCCAGCGGGAGGATGGCCTGGAAGCGGCTGTTCCGCCCCGCCTTGGCCGTCCCGGCGGCGGAGTCGCCCTCGACGATGAACAGCTCGCACTCGTCGGGGTTGCGGCTGCTGCAGTCCCACAGCTTGCCGGGCATGCCGCCCACTTCGAGCGCCGACTTGCGCTTGATCAGCTCCGCCGCCCGCCGCGCCGCCTCGCGCGCCCGCGCCGCGGTGATGGCCTTCTCGATCACCGCCTTGGCCACCCGCGGGTGCTCGCTCAGGTACGTCATCAGCGCCTCGCCGATGACCGAGTTGACGATCCCGTCCACCTCCGGGTTGGTCAGCCGCACCTTGGTCTGGCTCTCGAAGTTCGGCTCGGCCAGGCGTACGGAGATCACCGCCGCCAGCCCCTCGCGGACGTCGTCGCCGCTGAAGTTCTTGTCCTTCTCTTTGAGGAACCCGTTGTCCCGCGCGTAGGCGTTGAGCGTGCGGGTGAGCGCGGTGCGGAGCCCCGACAAGTGCGTCCCGCCGTCGGGCGTGTGGATGCAGTTGGCGAAGCAAAGGGTGTTATCGAGGTAGCTGTCGTTGTACTGGATGGCCAGCTCGACGTCGATCCCGTCGCGCTCGGCGCGGAAGTAGATGGGCTCGTGGAGCGCGTCGCGGCCCTCGTTCAGGTAGCGCACGAACTCGCGGATCCCGCCGCTGTAGCGGTAGACCTCGGTGACCGGCTTGCCGGTGTCCGGGTCGATCTCGCGCTCGTCCTTGAGCACGATGCAGACGCCGCCGTTGAGGTGGGCCACCTCGCGGAGCCGCTCGCTGAGCCGCTCGAACGAGTACTCGGTGGTCTGGAAGATGGTGTCGTCCGGCAGGAAGCGCGTCATCGTGCCGGTGGCGGTGCTCTTGCCCACGACCTCCAGGTCGGTGACCGGCCGGCCGCGCTCGAAGCGCATGCGGTAGACGTGCCCGTCGCGGCTGACCTCCACCACGCACCAGGTGCTGAGCGCATTGACGCACGAAACGCCCACGCCGTGGAGCCCGCCGGAGACCTTGTAGCCGGACTGCTCGCCGCCGAACTTGCCGCCGGCGTGGAGCTTGGTCATCACCACCTGAAGCGCCGAGACGCCCTCCTTGGGGTGGATCTCGACCGGGATGCCGCAGCCGTTGTCGCGGACGCTCACGCTGCCGTCGGTGTGGATCATCACGTCGATGTGGTCGCAGCGCCCGGCCATGGCCTCGTCGATGCTGTTGTCCACCACCTCGTGGACGAGGTGATGGAGACCCAGGGCGTCGGTGGTGCCGATGTACATCGCCGGTCGCTTGCGGACGGCTTCGAGCCCTTCGAGGACCTGGATCTGCTCCGCGCCGTACGAGCCTTCGTTGGCCACGCAGGTCTCCTTACCAGCACACTCCGAACGCTGTTCGAAGGGGCGCTGAAACCCACCCCGATGGTACCATGAAACGTCCCGGGCGTCAAGCCGGAAATCCCGATGCAGAGCGGATTCCCGCGGGTCCACTGCGTGACCCGGAACCCCCTGGCGAGGGTCTCTTGACTGTTTGGACAAGCGCCGGCCGAGGCAGTTGCGGACTACCCTTCGGCCGGGTGCGTGGCCAGGTACTCGGTGGCCAGGAAGCGCCGCCCGGTCACCGGCTCGTCGCTCTCGAGGTGGCCGTCGCGGAACCGCACCACCCGGGTGCCATGTTCGGCGATGTCCTCTTCGTGGGTCACCATGACGATGGTCACGCCCTGCTCGTTGAGCGCCTGGAGGAGGGCCATGATCTCCTCGCTGGTGTGGGTGTC
>JACPDV010000305.1:4794-19326 GCA_016183835.1 Armatimonadota bacterium | reverse complement strand
CGGTTGACGTCCAGCATGGCGTTGACCATGTCCTTGGTCTCTGCCAGCGAGCAGACCGCCGAGGTCAGGGGGTCGAACGCGATGGAGTGGAAGACCATCCGCGGATCGCCGTGGATCGCCGCCTCGACGGCCATCTCCTCGTTCCGCGCGCTGATGTTGACCAGCGCGGCGCACTGCGGCGGGAGCGCGCCCACGTGCACCGCGTCCAGGCCGCGCTTGCTGGCGATCACCGGCACTTCCACGCAGCAGCCCTCGGGCAGGTTGTCCACCAGCCCGAAGTTGCGCACGTTGCCGTTGAACTCGAACAGCGTGCCGTCGCCCAGGATGGCGTTGAAGATGCTGGCCGCGTACTCGTGCCCGCGCTTCAGGTCCACCGGCTGGTCGTTGTTCAGCCAGTTGGTCATCTCCTCCTGCCAATGGTCCTCGCGCCGGAGGTACTCGTGGAGGATGTACGCGTAGATCCCGGGGTTCCAGCCGGTGCCGTGGGTGCAGTACTTCTCGATCAGATCGGGCCGCTTGCGGAACCAGGCGTTGTACTCGCTGTTGTGCCCGCTCGACTCGGTCACGTAATAGTCGAGGTGGAGGAACATCTCGTTCCGCACCAGCTCCTCGTTGTAGACCTCAGGCCGGTTCATCGCCTCGCGGATGAGCGGGTAGGCGTCCCGGCCCTTCCACTTGAACTCGAGGTAGAAGGCCTGGTGGTTGATGCCGGCGCAGAGATAGGTGATCTCGTTGTTCGGCGCGCCGATCCAGTGAGCGAGCATGTGCGCGGTGCCCTGCACACTGTGGCAGAGGCCCGTGAGACGGATGCTGGTCTCGCTCTGCATGGCGCGGCAGAGCATGGCCATGGGATTGGTGTAGTTGAGCAGCGTGGCGTCGGGGCAGACGGCCTCCATGTCACGGCAGATGCCGAGCATCACCGGGATGGTGCGGAGCGCGCGGAACACGCCGGACGGCCCGCGCGTGTCGCCCACGTTGGTGTCCACGCCGAACTGCTTGGGGATCTCGATGTCGTGCCGCCAGACACTGATGGGCGCCGCGAGGATGGTGCACAGCACGCCGTCGGCGCCCTCCAGGGCGGCCTTGCGGTCGAGGTGGGCCTCCACCTTGGCGCCGTAGCCGCCGGCGTCGACGATGCGCTGCACCGCGCGGCGCGAGCACTCGAGCCGGTCGGGGTCGATGTCCATCAGGGAGAGGGTCGCGTCGGAGAGCTCGGGGAAGGTCAGAATGTCGCGCACGAGACCGCGCGTAAACCCAAAGCTGCCGGCGCCGATGAACGTGATCTTCCTGGCCATGCGATGTACTCCGTGGGTCGGGCCAGCGGGTCAGGATACCGCCGATCCCCGACGCCGACAAGCCTGCAAGAGACCGGCGAGCAGCATTACGACCGCCAGCCCCAGCCCGCTCACACTGCGCGCTCGGCCGGCCGGCAGCGTGGGATCCGTGAACTCCAGCGCCACCCGGTGCCGGCCTGACTCGACCACGCAACCAAAGAAGTCGCCGTTGACCCGCAGGACCGGAACCGGCCGGCCGTCCACGCTTGCAAGCCACCCGCGGTGCCAGCTCTCGCCGCTGCACAGGAGCTGCCGACTGGGTGCGTCGACGACCGCCACCATGTCGCCCGGGCGATCCCGCTCCACGCGAACGGTGCCGGCGGCGCCGGGCGGGAGCGCCAGCGGCTCCTCGACGAGGCAGGTGGTGCGCAGGTCGATGCTTCGCAGGTCGGCCGCCGGATTGCGGCTGACCACCGCCCGGGCCACCAGGCGAAACCGCGGGATAGGCCGGTCGAGCATGAGCCAGTCGCCCGCCACCCGCCCTTCCGGCTTGAGCCGCACCGCCGCGCGGTTGAGCGTGCGCCAGACAGCGTTCCGGCGGTCCGCGTAGAGCCACTCCGCCAGGTCCCTGAGGTCGAGACCGGCGTAGCCCGCCGTGCTCCGGTCCCAGCGCACGGCGCCCACCGACGCCGCCAGCCAGGCCCGCGGGTCCGCGTAGTCGAGCCGCTTCGCGGGCGGGAAGCCGGTGTAGCCGCCCATCTGCCAGGTTCCGCTCAGGAGCGACAGGTTGGCCGGCCCGCCGATCACCCGGTAGGCCTCGCCCAGCGGTGCAGGCGGCCGAGGCGCGAGCACCTTGGCCACCGGCGCGACGAGCCGGTGCGGCGGCGAGCCGGCGGCGTAGACCAGCAGATCCACCGTGGTGAACAGGAGCAGCGGCAAGACCGCACGCCGGCCCGACCGCACCGCCCGCGCCGTCAGCCAGCCACCCACCGTGAACAACGCCGGGCCGAGCAACACCCGCCACGTCGCGTCGTAATGCGCGCTCGAGGCCCCGATCAGGAACCGCGGCGCGAGGATGGCCAACGCGGTGGCGTAGCTGGCGGCCACGACCACCCACACCGACCGCAGACTTCGACTTGAGTCGTCCCGCGGGAACTCCCCCGGCCGCGACAAGCGGCGCCACCCCGCGCCGGCGGCGACCGCCACCGCCCACTGCGCGAGCAGGAAGTAGCGCGCCGGGCAGCGGAACGATCTCACCACCGGCACCAGCCGGAGCGCCGCGTAGAGCAGTCCGTCGCGCCCCATCGCCAGAACCAGCGCCACGCCGAAGAGCACCACCAGAGCCACCTTCAGCCGCCGCTCCGAACGGCGCCGCGAGCCGGCGAACCAGACGGCCAGGAGCAGCGGCGCGACGCCGACATAGACACTGCACTCCTCGTAAGTCGGATCCGCCGTCAGCCGATCCTTGAAGGCGTACGGGTTCACCAACTGCATCCACCGCAGGCCCTCCACGGCGAACGAGTTGCGGTACCAGTCCGCCGCCGCGGTCCGCGCGGACGCCTGGTAGTAGTCCCACGTGGCGGCGAGCTGGATCCCGGCACCCGCCAGCCCGAGCACCTTCGCCGCGACGATCCCCGCCAAGCGACCGGCGCGGGCCGGCCCGGCGCGGGCCAGCCACAGCACGAACGCGAGCTCGATGAGGACCGAGATCCAGACCATCTGGAGGTGGCCCAGCAGCAGTTGGGAGGCGGTCAGGAGCGTGATGCCGAATCGCGCCCACGCCGCCTGGCGCCGCTCGCCGCGCAGCGCCACGTCGCTGCACCAGAGCAGCCAGGGCAGGTGCGCCACCGCGGCAGTGACGCTGTTGTGGTGGAGGTGAAGCACGTTGAAGCCGGCGAAGGTGAAGCAGAACGCGCCGAACGCCGCCCCGTCGCGGCCGAGCCAGCGGCGCAGGAGGAGGCAGCACCCGCCGAACATGGCCGGGTAGGGCCAGAGCACGTCCAGCTCGGCGGCGAACCCGAACGGCAGCGTGCGAAACGCCAGCAGGTGCAGCGGGTGGTACGGCCCGCACTGCCCCTCGCCGGCGAAGTGGAAGCCGCAGAACAGATTCGGACACCAGGCGAAGCTCGTCCCCGCGCGGAGGCACTGCGCGTAGAACCAGCGCATCGGCAACTGCAGGTCGAGCAGGTCGTTGAAGACGTGGAGCTGCCCCAGCACCAGCGTCCTGGCCAGCACGGCGAAGACCAGGGCCGCGCAGGCGAAGACCCAGAGCCGCACCTTGTCATCGCGCGGTGTCACGGCATCTCGACCCGCACCGTCGCCACGCCGCTGGCTTCCAGTGGTACGCGCACCTCGGTGCCGGTGACGGCCAGCTCACCCTCGTCCACCTCCACCAGGCTGCACCGCGCGGCGCGCTTGACCGGCAGCGGGAGGTGCAAGACCCGTTCACCCGCCTTCCCGGCCACGTCGTAGAGTCGCACGATCAGACCGGTGCCGGCCTCCGGCTGCTTGACGGTCAGGATCGCGGTGTCCGGGCCGGTGACAGTGAGGAACGAGCCGGTCGGCGGCAGCGTGCCCTTCTGCCCGGCCGGCACCACGGCGGTCAGGAGCGGGTTGGCCTGCTCGAAGCCGAAGCGGATCGCCTTCGCACGGTCGTACGGCCCGTCGTGCGGCAGGATGGCGAAACGGAAGCTGACCGGGCCCTCCTGATCGAGCTTGTAGTTGGTGAACCAGAGGTTGTTCATCAGGTTGGCGAACAGGGCGCCGTTGGACGGCGGCAGCTCGCGCAGCCACTGCCCGGTGCGGATGTCGCCGAACTCGGCGAGGAAGGCCTCGCGGAACGCCACGGTGACGCCGCGCTCCTCGTTCGAGATGTCGACGAAGTGCTGGACGGCGTACCAGTCGCGGCAGGCGTTGGGGAGCTGGTCGGCGTTCGCCTCGGCGACGGCCAGGGGCAACTCGTAGCGGTAGCGGGCGTTGGGGATCTTGAAGGGGAAGGCCATGAAGATGGTCTCGGGGTCGAGGCAGCGCGGCTTGTCGGCGAGCAGCGTTACGCCCAGCCCGGGCATGTAGGGCGACCAGCTCATGCGGAGGCCGGCCTGCCCAAGGCCGGGAAGCTCCACGATCATCCGCGCCCGGCTTTCCACCGGCCCAGTGCTGAGCAGCACTTCGCGACCGGTCGAGAGCGCGCGCTGCTCCACCTTGGCGCCCCACGGGTCGCGGTTGCCGCGGTCGCGCACCGCCTGGCCAAGCCGATGCTTCGACGCATCCACCCACTCCCGCCCGTCGCGTTCGCGTAGCGACGTCACACCCCCGGCGGCAGGCGACAACACCACCCTCCAGCCAGCCGCCTCGACCGTCTGTTCGCCCGTCCCCACCGGCGTCACCGACATTGGGAGCTCAGCCAGGGCCGGCTCCAGTCGGTAGACGCGATAGCCGAGCGGCGGCACGCGGTCGGCAAGGAACGTCAGCAGCGGCACGCCGATGTCCGGCTCGAGCTGCTGCGGCACTGCTGTGCCCTGATCATCGAGGTGACGATCCCCGACCGCTCCCACGCCAGCTGGTTGTAGACCAGCACCTCATCGGTGGCGCCGCCGGCCACCTGCGCCGCCAGCGCGCCGAGCCCGGCGCCCAGCGCCTTCCTCACGTCGTCATGACCTTCGGTGGCGAAGCGCGCCTTGATCGCCCACTGCCCCTTCACGAACTCGCTGTCCGGATCGGTGATGCTGTTGTATGCGCCCCAGGTGTGCTCGTCGTAGAGCAGTGAGTTGCGCACCACCGGCCACAACCCGTCGGACGGCCGCCCGCCCAGCACCCGCGCCCAGGACTTCAGCGTCTCCGCCGTCCCCAGCAGCTCGTGCGTCTCACGGTTGAGCGCCGTCTCGTGCGCCGAACTGCCCGCACCATCCTCCCAGTACGCCCCGCCGTCGCCGCGCACCACCGGCGTCTCCGCGCCGTGCCGCCGGTGGAACTCGGTGAAGAACTCGTCGAACGTCGCCAGCACCAGCCGCGGCGACTCGTACTTCTCGTTCCAGGCCCGCACCGTGTCCGCCAGGCGGAGCGCCATATCGGTCGTCATCACCTGGTTGTCCCCCACCCCGCCGTAGACCAGCGCCATGTCGCTCGCCCGCGCCGCCGCGAAATCGGGCACGCGCGATTCCGCCGCCTCCAGGCTGTCCATCAGCCCCAGCCCCGACGCCATGCCGTAGCCGCCGCCGAACCAGTACAGCGCGCAGTGGCGGTCGGGACCCTCCCACCACACCGGCGGGCGCATCGGGTTGCCGGCGGCGAAGACGCCCCGGCTGTCGTTGCAGCCCACCGCGAAGTACGTCACACCCGACCCGGCCAGGACGCTCGGCAGGCTCCACACATAGCTCGGGTTGTCGGTCATGGTGGCCACGCGGATGCGCACGCCACGCTCCCGCCGCAGCCGCTCCGCCGCATAGGTCAGCCGGCAGAACTGCTCGTGCCCGCACAGGCCGGTGAGGATGTTGGCGTACGCCGCCGAGATGCCGATCCGCTCGTCGCGACACAGGGCAAAGAACTCGTCGGCGCGCTGCGGCGCGAGCCGCTCGAGCTGCTCCGCCTCCCAGGTCACCTCGCAGTTCCACTTCAGCCGCGAGCCCTCGGGGTAGTCGCTGGTCGCGTGGACCACCAGCATGATGTTGAGCAGGCTGTCCACGTGCCGTTGCGCGCACTCGGGCTGCAGGTTCGTGTAGCCGATGTCGGTGTGGATGCTGGGACAGACATAGAGCGTCAGGTCGCGGACCGGCGCGAGCCGGGCGGTGGCCTCGGCCTGCAGCGCGCCGGCGTGGAGCACCGCCTTGGCGTCCACCGGCTGCGTTGCGGCGGGCAGCGCGAGGTCGAGCTGGTTGGCGCCGAAGTGGAGCCCGGGCACTGGGCGGGTGACGCGCGTGCCGGCGAGGTCGAGCTCCAGGCTGGCATCGGTCGTGGGGCCCCAGTAGCTGGCGCTCAGCCGCACCGTATGGCCTCCCGCGGCCGTGCCGCGGAGGCGCACCGGGCGCACCGCGAGGCGCAGGTTGGCGAGCATCGGCGGGCGCCGGCTGCCGGTGAGGAGCAGGTCTACGGCATCGAAGAGGAGCCACGACCCGCGGAGCGCGGTGAGCACCAACCGGTTCTCGCCCTCGCGGAAGCAGCCGGCGGGGAACGGCACGGCGATGATCTGCTGCCGCCCGGCTGACGGGTCGGACAGCACCTTGTCGCCCGGCCCGGCGGGCAGCGGCTGGTCCGTGGCGGCGCCGTTGATCTCGACGCGCAAGTCCGGCGGCACGGTGCCGTGCGCGGCGACCAGATCCACCAGCAGGCAGCCGTCACTGTCGGGCACCTTGTCGAGCTTGAACCGCAACTCGACCGGGTGCGTCCGGCCGCCGGCCCAGGAGTCGCCGGGACCGGGCAGGATGTAGGGCAGCTCCTGCTCGGGATGCGGCCCCTGCGCCTCCACGACGATGGGCTCGCGCACCGCGGTGTTGAACGCGGGGAAGCCCTCGGCGGCGAGCCTCAGCTCACGGTAGTTGTGGTCGTGGCGTCCGATGCGGAAGATCCGCTCTGCCTCGGGTTGCGGCGAGCCGTCCACCTGGTCGAGCTTGACGGCGTCATAGAGCAGCCACGAGCCGGAGACCGTGCGCAGCGTGAGGGTGTTGTCGCCCTGGCGGAGCGCGGTGGCGGCGAACCACAGTTCGCGCACGAACGGCTGCGCCGAGGCCGGGTCGGCGAGCACGCGGTCATCGCCCTCGAAGGCCGGCAGGCAGGCGAAGCGCTGCTCGCCGCCGATCTCCGCCACCAGCACCGGCGGCCAGCCCCAGTGCGCCGCGACGAGCGCCACGGTGAGGCGGTACGAGCCGTGCGGCGCGTCGGCGAGCTGGAACTTCAGCGCCACGGGATGCTGCCGCGCGCCGGCCCAGCCGTCGTGGTCGGAGGGCTGGATGTAGGGGAAGTGCGCGGCGGCGTCGGGGGCCTGGGCGTCCACGTTGATGTCGCCGGGATAGGCGGCAGAATAACCTGCATACCCCGCGACGCCCAAGGCCAGGTCGCGGTAGCTGCCGTCCTGCCGGCCGACCTGGAAGACGGTCTGATCGGCCGAAGCGGCGGTGGCGATGGTCAGCAGCGCGAGCACAGCCGCCGCCGAATGTCGTAGGGGCGACCCTTGTGGTCGCCCGTCCGCGCGCGCACAGCGACCCAACGGCCCCGGACGGGCGACCACAAGGGTTGCCCCTACGGCGTATCCACGCCGACGCCACGGGTACAACTGCATGGCCGATCTCCCCTTCACGCCCCCAGCTCCCGCTTCGCCGCCCCGACGATCCGCCCGATCTCCCGCTCCAGCTCGTCCGGCAAGGGCTCCGGCACGTGCGTCGCCAGGATCTCCTCCTTGCGCCGCCGGCAACGCTCTTCGGTCGAGACGGCGCCCGCATCCAGCCACGCCTGGTAGAACTGCCGGTCCAGCAGGTGCGGCTGCCACAGCTCGCTGCGGAAACGCTCGTAGGTGTGGTCGTGCTCCAGGAACATCCCTCCCGGACCCAGCTCCTCGATCACGTCCAGCCCGATGGCTTCGTCGCTGAGGTCCGGCTCGCGCAGTGACTGTTCCACGAAGGCGATCACCTCGTCCTGGAGGACCAGCATGTCGAGCGACGAGGCCTGGTCCACCCCGGAGATGCCCATGTGGCCGAAGATGTCCGCGCCCGCCGCCGCCCCGAGGGCGAGCGTGATCCCCGCCTCCAGCCCCGCCTGCGCGTCGGGCCGTTTGCTGTCGGTGAGGCCCACGTTGATGTACACCGGCAGCCCGTGCCGCCGGCCCATCTGCGTCATTGCCACGCCGAAGATCGCCTGCTCCGGCCCAGAGAAGATCATCTGGGTGGTGCGCATGTCGAAGGCGTGGCAGATCCCGCCGTAGCACACCGGCATGCCCGGCCGCACCATTTGCGTGAGAACCACGCCCGCCAGGATCTCCGCGTTCTCGACCGCCATCGTGCCGGCCAGGCTCATCGGCGCGGAGACCCCCATCTGCGCCATCGGCCCGATCGGCACCGGCAGGTTCAGCCGCGCCGTCTCGTACAGCACGTCCACCCCGTGGAACGGGAACCGCAGCGGGCTGATGGGCTCCAGCAGCGGGAAGCAGAGCGGCTGCTCCGCCGCGCGCCGCTCGTCGCCCCGCACGGCGATCACCATGTCGTTGAGGAAGCGCGCCGACGCCCGGTCGTGGTACCAGAAGGTGATCGGCTTGGTGGTGTTGCGGAGCATCGCTGCCATCACCTCGACGCAGCGCCAAGCGGGCGGCAGCTCGTGGGGGTCGGCCATCGAGCCAGGGATGGTGATCTGCTCCAGCGCATCGGCGAACCGCGTGGCGGTGGCCACGTCGGCGAGCGTAGCGAAGCGCCGCGGCCCGCCTGGCTCGTCCACAAAGTAGGCCTCACCGGCGATACTGTTGTAGTTGCGCCGGCCCTGCCCGAAGGCGGCGGTCTTCGCCGTGTCACGGCCGTACAGCGTGAACGACTTGCCGGCGCTGCGCAGCGACGACTCGACCAGCTCGGGTGGGATGCGCACGCGCTGCGCGGCATGATCCACCAGAGCGCCGGCATCCGCCAGCCGGGCAAGCATGTCCGCGTGTGGCACCACCACGCCGGTCCGCTCCAGGATCCGCAGCGAGGCGTTCTGGATGCGGTCGATCTGCGCTTCGTTGAGCATCGAGCAATGCATGGTCTCACCCCACGCGGTCGCAGCCGCCCCGGCCGCGGTCGTAGTTACACGCCTCCGGCGTGTCCGCGCCGCCCGCGGCGCCACGTTGCCGGCCCGACGGGCACGCCAAAGGCGTGCCCGTACGGCGGTGAGAACTGATGCCTCTCACCCGCCGCATCGACCCAAGGGAACGGCTCACGCTCGTCCCGCGGCACCGACCGGCCCAGCCGCTCCGCCAGCCGCCGGACCAACTGCGCCAGCTTCGACCGGTTCGCTTCAGTGGGGAGGAGCTTGAACATCGGCGGCGTGTTGCCTGCTTCGGTGGAGCGCCTCACCTCCGGCCGGAGCGAGTCGGGCACGTCGGCGACCGTGAACAGCGGCACGTCGTCCGGCGGCGTCCCACCGTGCGGCACGATGGCCACGCCCAGCCCCAGCCGCCGCAGCGCGCGGTAGAGCAGCATCAGCCGGCCCGGATCCGGCTCGCCCCGACCGGGCAGCGGCGGCACGGCCGGATGCTCGAGCGCCACGTCCACGGGCACGCGCCCGCCCACCTGCCGCGCCAGCAGCTCGTTCGACGCACCCACCATCCGCCGCACCGCCTCGATGGGCCAGCCGTCGCGGAAGCTGTAGTCCGGCACGAACCGGTCGTACCAGCCGTAGTACACCACCCCGCGCGCGCCGGCGGCGATCCCGGCCAGCGTGGTGCGAGTCATGACCTTCTCGCCGACATGGATCCCCGCGGTGAAGTCCTGCAGATCGATCAGCCACGGCTCGCCCCACTGCCGGACCAGGTCCACCCCGGCCGTGACGTGGTGCCACTCGCCGTCCGCCGCCGCGAGCTGCATCCCGAGCCCCTCGTAGCGCCGCGCCGCGAAGACCTTCTCGGGATGCACGTGGCTGCTGTAGTTCTCGTCCCAGCAGAAGGGCGCGGCGAAGCTCATCGTCAGATAGGTCACGATCGGCCGCCCCGGATCCGCCGCCCGGAGCCGATCCGCCACGGAGCCGATGAACTCGGCCACCGCGTCACCCATGAAGTCGAACCAGTCGTCCACCCACGCCGCCGACACCTGGCCGTCGTCGGCCCGCAGGTGGATCACGCTCGCCTCAGCCCGGCCCGCCCGGTAGACGGCCTGCTCCGGCTTGGGCGAGAGCCAGGTCTGCTTGACCCACGCCGGCCCGCCGAGCGGCTTGCCGCCCAGCATCTCCGCGCCGCCGGCGGGTTGGAAGGAGGGCCGGCGGAAGCTGGTTTCCGCCACGGCACAGGTCTTGACGAGCAGCCAGGCGCGGGTGGCCCCGGCCGGCGCCGTGTCGGTCACCTGCACGCGGGTCCATTCGGCGCGGCTGCTCATGGTCGAGTTGACGCACTTCAGCGGCTGCGGCCAGTCGCCGAGCCAGGCGATCTGCACGTAAGCCGCGCCGCGCACCCGCCGTGTCACCCGCACGTCGGCGGCGAAGGTGTAGCGCTGCCCGGCTGTCACCTGCAGGTGTTCGTCGTGCGTCATCCAGCAGCCGTCGAAGCGTTGCTCGAGCGGAACCAGCTCAGCGAAGTGGTCGGCACCGCTGCCGCCCTCCAAGACCACTCGCGGCCGCTCGAGCGGCCCGTCGCCGGTGAGCCCCCACACCGCGCGCGCCGCCTGCCGGCTGCCGTAGCGCCGCACCATCGCCGCCTCGAACGCCGCGCGGTCCAGCTCGGCGAAGGCGTAGCCGTCCGGGTACCACCACTCACAACCGTTGTTGTAGCCCAGGATCCGGCCCGCTCGCGGGTGGCCCCGGAGGTACCCGGCGGAGCGGGCGATGAAGCGGTCCAGCAGGCGGCCATAGATCGGGCTGAAGATCGACGGGTAGGGCCCCGGGTTGCCGTCGATGTCCACGGTGCCTTCGCCGGCGGCGCGGACCTGCTCCACCGCCCAGTTGGGCGCGTGCGCCGGGCCGGCCTCGAAGACCACCAGCACCTGCACGCCCTGCTCGTCGGCCCACGCCAGCTCCTGGTCGAGCGAAGCGAAGTCGAAGTGGTCCGGCGTGGCCTCCACCGTCGCCCAGGAGCAGCGCACCAGCGCCATCGTCGCGCCGGACTCGCGGTAGGCGGGCGTCCCCTCGGGGAGGAACGGGAAGTGGCAGACGAACCCGGTCCACGGCCCGCCCGGCACTGCCACAACGCCGAGCAGTGCCAGCAGCCCGGCGGCGCTCATCGGAACTCCGGGAGGTAGGCCGCCTGCGCCGCGAACAGGTCGTCCGCCAGCCGCCCGGCCGTGTCCACCGAGTCCACCGCGCCGTCGAGCAGCAGGGCCTCCACGAACCGGTCGCGACTGCGGGTCAGCGCCGCTTCCACCACGGCCTCCACCCACTGGAACCGCGACGCCAGCGTGCCGGCCAGGAACGGCGCCAGCGGCGGGAGCATCAAAGGCCGGAGCCCTGACGCGCCGGCGACCGCGGGCGATTCGATCACCGCGTCGTACGGCAGGTTGGGCACCTGGCCGCGGTTGGGCAGGTTGGCCGAGTAGGTCTTCCCCAGGTCGTGGCGGACGCTGTGGACAATGTCGGTGACCTGCTCGTGCTCGCCGCCGCTGCGGCCGAGCCAGTCCTCCGGCAGCGGATCGTCCGAAAGCGCCAGCCGGGTCATCTCGGCGAAACCGCGGTCGCCGCCGGCGATGGTCTGCTCGAACGAGAACGCGTCCACGCCGAGCGTCTTGCCGAAGTAGGCGCCCTCGCCCGCGAAGAGCCGGCCGAAGAACTCGCTGATGTGCCGGTCGCCCACGGCCGGGTAGGCCCCGGTCAGGGCGCAGAGCTGCCACGAGAACCGGTCCGCCACCTCGCCGTCCTGCGCCAGCTTCTCGGCGGCCAGCGCGCGCAGCCGGGGCATCGCGTCCTGGCCGTCCACACGCACCTCGGTGAACCAGGTCAGGTGGTTGATCCCGGCGGCCGTGTAGGTCAGCCGTTCCGGCGACACGCCGAGCTGGGCGGCCAGGCTGTTGCCGATGTGGAAGACGCCGTGGCAGAGCCCCACCACCTCGGCGCCGGCGGCTTTGCGCATGGCCCGGCAGTTGGGGCTCATCGGGTTGCCGTAGTTGAAGCACAACGCGTCTGGCGCCAGGCTCACTACGTCCTGCGCGATGGCGACCATGGCGGGGATCATGCGCAGGCAGCGCGACGTGCCGCCGGGCATCGTGGTGTCACCCACCGGCTGGTAGATGCCGTACCGGCGCGGGACGAAAACGTCTTGCTCCCAGGCGCGCCGCCCGCCCACGCCGACGGTGCAGATCACGGTGGTGGCGTCCGGGAGCACCTTGCGCCGGTCGGTGTCGGCGCGGAGCTGGAGCTGCGAGCCGCCGGCCGCGATCAGCTTGCGGGCGAGGCCCTCGGCCACCTGGAGGGCGTGGGGGTCGACATCGACCAGGCCCAGCTCCCCCTCCCAGCCCTGGCGGATCATGTCGGCCAACAGCCCGCGGGTGAAGCTGGCGCTGCCGGCGCCGATCAGAACGACCTTTTCCTGCATGGAACACCTCGGCATGACGGCCACGGGTGTGGAGTATACCAGCCTGTGCCCTGACTCCGGCTCCCTCTCCTTGCCAAGGAGAGGGCTGGGGTGAGGTCCAGTCTGTCGCGACGCGGTGTGGACGTGACCGCCCCCTGCCCCCTCCTTGGCAAGGAGGGGGTGGCCAGACTGCCCCGCCGGCAGGGGATCGAGCGCCCTCCGCCAATCTCTCTTCACTTTGGGAGCACCCGCCGATGCTTACCGCCCGCGTTCTGGCCATCCGCGAGGCCGCCCTCAGCAGCCGCCAGCTTGGCGACCCGCAGGCCGGCGCCATCCGCGCCGAGTCGCTCGCCCGGACCGAAGGGCTGCCCGCCGTCCTCCGCGAGGCGCACGCCTACGCCCACTACTGCCGCCGGCAGGACCTGGTGGTGAGCGACGGCGAGCTGATCATCGGCGGCCGGCCCGGGCTCACCCGCGACCCCAACGGCCGCGTCACCCCCGCCGTCTTCGGCCGGCGCGACTTTGGCAACGCCAACGCCATCTTCGGGCCGGGAACCACAAGACTATCGACTTCGCCCGCGTGTTCGACGTCGGCTTCCACGGGCTGATGCGGCAGATCGACGGCCGGCTGAGCACGGCCGAGGCCGAGCAGCGCGACTTCCTGGAGGCCCTCCGCATGGTCGCCGAGGGCTACCTCGATCTCTGCAACCGCTACGCTGGCCACGCCGCCGCGCTGGCTGAGGCGGAGCCCGATCCGCAGCGCCGCGCGGAGCTGGAGCGCATCGCGGGTCATTGCCGCCATGTCCCCGCCGAGCCGCCTACGAGCTTCTGGGAGGCCTGCCAGTGCGCCTGGTCGTGTTTCCTCTTCGTGCCAGACGCGCCGGGACGCGTGGACCAGTACCTCGGCCGCTTCTACGAGCAGGACATCGCCGCCGGGACCCTCACCCGCGAGTCTGCCAAAGAGCTGCTCGGCTGCCTCTGGATCAAGTACTTCGAGGTGGTGGGCGCGGCCAGCGGCGTCAGCGCCATCAACCATCTGACCCTCGGCGGCACGCTTCCGGACGGCTCGGACGGCTCCAACGAGGTAACCCGGCTGTGCCTGGAAGTCGTGGCCGAGACGCGCCTGCTCCGCCCGCAGGTGGGCCTCCGCTGGCACCGCGGCACGCCGCCGGAAGTCCTTCGGTGCGCAGTGGTGACGCTCCGCGCCGGGAGCGGCAACCCCGACTTCTGCAGCGACGAGCAGATCGTCCCGGCCCTCACCCGGCTCGGCGTCAGCCTGGAGGACGCCCGCGACTTCTCACTCTCCGGCTGCCACGAGGTGATCGTCACCGGCAAGGCGCAGATGGGCTCGGTGGAGGGGTTCATCAACCTGCCCATGGTGCTCCGGATGAGCCTCGGGCTGGAGCCGGAGTTGGCGGAGCCGGGCACCCTTGCCGACCTCGCCGACGCCGGCGCGTTCTACCAGCGCCTGCTGGCGTCGCTGGCGCGGGTGGCGGAGATGGCGCACCTGGCGTCGCTGCAGCGCGACCGGCAGGCGGCCGAGGTGCCCGGCGGCGAGCTGACCGCGTCGCTCGTGACCCGGGACTGCATCGAGAACGGCCGCGGCTACACTCAGGGCGGCGCGCGCTACAACTTCTGCAACTGGGACGTGATCGGGCTGGCGAACCTGGCCGACTCGCTGGCCGCGCTCAACCAACTCGTCTTCGAGGACGAAGCCCTCAGCCTATCGGAGATGGCGTCAGTGTTTGCGGCCGACTGGGGCGGTCACGAGCCGCTCCGCCAGCGCGTGCTGAACCGCACGTCGCGCTTCGGCAACGACGACTCTGCGGTGGACGCTATTGCGGCTCGGCTGTTGGCGGATCTGGAGCGGCTGTTCCAGGGCTGGACGCCCTTCCGCGGCGGGCGCTACATCCTGGGCACCACGGCCGGCGGCGAGAACATGCACATCGAGTTTGGGCGGGCCACCGGCGCCACGCCGGACGGCCGGCGCGCCGGTGAGCCGCTCGCCGACAGCGTGGGTGCCGCGCAGGGCCGCGACCGGCGCGGGGTCACGGCACTGCTCACCTCGGTCGCGTCGCTCCCTCACCGGCTGCT
>JACPDV010000305.1:0-4750 GCA_016183835.1 Armatimonadota bacterium | reverse complement strand
TCGACAAGATCTTCGACTACTACAAGCAGGCGGTCTTCCTCCTCGATACGTGGGACACCGAAGAGGGCGTGGCCAAGGTGGCGGCGCTGATCGAGGGCCACTTCCGCGCCGGCGGGCAGCAGATGCAGTTCAGCCTGGTGGATCGCGCGCTGCTCCTGGCGGCGAAGCGCGAGCCGGAGAAGCACCGCGACCTGATGGTCAGGGTGGCCGGGTACAGCGCGCCGTTCTGCTCGCTGTGGGAGGACCTGCAGGACGAGATCATCGCGCGGACGGAGCACTGCGTCTAGGGTCTACAGCATCGCCACTCGCCCCATGAACAGGATTGCCCCGGTTTCGGTGTCGCGGATCAGGTAGAGGAACGGCCGGTCGATGGTCAACTCGACCGGTGTCTCGATCGTCATGTGGTCCGACACAGTCACGTACACGTCGGACCCCGCGGCCGCTTCGGTGCCATACTCCCCTACCGCCACGAATGACTTGTGGTCAACGCCCCCGAGCCACCCGCCACCTTTGCGGACGATGCCCGAGAAGTCGGCAGACATGTTGTGGAACGCCGACCTCATGCCGAGCTTCCGCAGCGACTCGACGAGGGACACGCGACTCTCGATGGTGAATCGCGGCATCGCCAAATGCACCGGACGCTCGCGCAGCCTCAGCAGAAGGGTGGCCAGCCTCACGCCGTCCAGGGCCGACTCGATTTCGCCGAACCGGCCTCTATCCGGAACCAGCAGCAGCATCGCCAGCGGCCCGCCACGGTAGGGGAGCTGAACCGCCTGCAGGCGATCCGCCGCCGTGTAAGCCAGCCTCTCGGTCTGGTGCATCATCGGCACTCGGCTTGGCTGCCCGTCGAGGCCGTTGAACGTACCGGTGGCTGTGTCCTTGCGCTCGAAGGGCAGATCCCAGCGAGCATTGAAGTACACGGCACTGACGACGAAGAGGATCGTGCTGCGGTCTGGCGTTGCCGGCCCGAGCAGGTCGCGGATCTTCCCGCCCGTCCGACTGGCCACCCAGCGGTTGATCGAACGGTTCGCCGCACCGGGATGTGCGGCAAAGTCGACGAGGCCGACCCCGCACCCATAGTGTCTCGAAAGCACGTCGAGAAACGTTGCCTCGATCGCCGAGCCACGTTGGGCGAAGAGCGCGTTGGCCGACCGGACGACCGGCATGCCTGCGCCTGCGGCGTAGCGGGCCTCCAAATCCTCCAGCGTGCCGAACGCGGCGTGCAGACGCTGCGGCGGCAAAGTGAAGTGGAGCGCCGCGGCCATCTCGTGCGCCGTCTCACCGCGCGCCCCGGAGTGGGTCATGGCCAGCGCGGTGGAGATGCTCAGCGGCGCCAGGCTCGCGTTGCCAGGAACCGCGCTCACCTGCCGATAGAGGTCGAGGGCGAAGCCGCTGTTCCCGGCGACCAGCGCGCGCAGGTCTGGTGCAGCGGCCCGGCTGCTCTCCCTGGCGACCTTGGACCGCACCTCGCCCGGCAGCGGTGTATCCGAGGTCCAAGTCGTACTGCACCGCCGTACGGCCACCCACGCCGCCGCAACTATCAGAAGCGCCACCAAGCCGCGCTTGCACGTCATCGGGCGATGTCCCCTGCAGGCTCGCGCCAGCGGCTGCCTACAGTCTTGCCGTCCGTCCCACAAACCAAACACCTCACTCGCCGGATCCCGCGGGCCTCGTCAGCGCGGCAGCGCCGCGAAGCGCTCGTAAGCCGAGTCCCACGCTCCCGCCGCGGTGTGGTCCGGCTCGTAGGCCTCGAGCTGGAAGCTGTTCCGCACCACCTCGCGCAGCTCCTCGAGCGACGCCAGCTCGCCCACCGCCATGGCCTGCATCAGCAGATTGCCGGTGGCCGTGGCCTCTGCCGGGCCGGCCAGCACCGGCCGTTGCGTGGCGTCCGCGGCGAGCTGGCAGAGCAGCCGATTCTGCGTCCCGCCGCCGACAATGTTGATGCTCTCGATCCGCGACCCGCGCACTTCCTCCAGCCGCTCCAGCACCCAGCGGTACTTCAGCGCCAGGCTCTCCAGGCAGCAGCGCACGGTGCCGCCCATGCCGTCCGGCGCGGCCTGCCGCGTGCGGCCGCAGAAGTCGGCGATGGCCTGGGGCATGTCGCCCGGGTTGAGGAAGCTCATGTCGTCCGGCTCCACGAGCGGCCCGAACGCCGGCGACGCGGCGGCCATGTCGGCCAGCTCGGCGTAGTCGTGCTCGTCGCCCGCCCGGCTCCAGGCGCGGCGGCACTCCTGCACCAGCCACAGGCCCATGATGTTCTTGAGGAACCGGATGGTGCCGCACACGCCGCCCTCGTTGGTGAAGTTAAGCGCCAGGGTCTGCGCGTTGATCAGCGGCTCCGGCGATTCGAGCCCCATCAGCGACCAGGTGCCGGAGCTGAGGTAGGCGTGCGTGGTGCCGCGCGCGGGCACCGCGGCCACGGCCGAGCCGGTGTCGTGGCAGGCCGGCGCGATCACCGGTACGGCGCCCAGCCCGGTGTCCTCGCGCAGGTGCGGCAGCAGCTCGCCCACCACCGACCCGGGCGGCAGGACTTCGGGCAGCATGTCGGTCGGGATGTCCATCCCGTCGAGCAGGTCCAGGCACCAGGTGTTCCGGCGCGGATCCCACATCTGGCTGGTGCTGGCGATGCTCCGCTCGCTCACCTGCCGGCCGGTGAACCAGTAGTTCATGATGTCCGGCGTGAAGAGCAGCCGCGTCGCGGTGTCGAGCTGCGGCGCGCCGGAAAGGCGCATGGCGAGGAGCTGGTAGAGCGTGTTGAGCTGCATGAACTGAATGCCCGTGCGCTCGAAGATGCGCTCGCGCGGCACGCGGGCGAAGGCGGCGTCGAGCATGCCCTCGGTGCGTGCGTCGCGGTAGTGGACGGGTAGGCCGAGCAGGGAGCCGTCGCTGCCGAAGAGGCCGAAGTCCACGCCCCAGGTATCGACGCCGATGCCGGCCAGCTCGGCGGTGTGGTCACGGGCGCAGATGCGCAACGCCTCCACCAGCTCGGCAAACTGTCGTGGGGTGTCCCAGTAGAGGGTGTCGACAAGCTTGACCGACGGGTTGGGGAAGCGATGCACGACCTCCAGGTCGAGCCGCTCCCCGTCGAACCGGCCCAGGACACCGCGCCCGCTCTCGGCGCCCAGATCGAAGGCCATGAAACACTTGCTGGCTGCCATCACGTCTACCTCTCGCTGGCGACGGCATTGGCTTCGCGGTGAGGACATCCTCCAGTGGGCCGCGTTGACAGCGCTGGTGGAGCGGGCTATAATCGGCGTCACCCGAGCGGGCGCGTAGCTCAGTTGGTTAGAGCGCATGCTTGACATGCATGAGGCCAGGGGTTCAAGTCCCTTCGCGCCCATCCCTCAGCTCCCCTCACCGAGACCTGAGACGGGATGCGGATGGGACGCGTGGAGGCGCGTGTGAGCCAAGGCGAGACGATATTCGGCAAGATCATCCGGGGAGAGATCCCCAGCGATAAGGTCTACGAAGACGACCTCGCCGTGGCGTTTCGGGATATCCACCCGGTCGCGCCGAGCCACGTTCTGGTGGTCCCCAAGCATCCGTTCGTCAGTCTTCTCGACAGCTCCCCGGCGGAGGCTGCCGTGCTGGGCCACCTCTTGTGGGTGGCCGCGGAGGTGGCCCGCCGCGAAGGATACGCGGAGGATGGGTTCCGCGTGGTGATCAACAACGGTGAGTCGGCCGGGCAGGAGGTGGAGCACCTTCACCTCCACGTGCTCGGCGGACGCCGGTTCGGCTGGCCGCCCGGTTAGGCCGCCAGACATCAATCCCCAGGAGGATCGTACATGGCCAAGGTGGAGGTCCGCGACAACGAGTCGCTCGACAGCGCTCTGCGGCGCTTCAAGAAGCAGCTTCAGCGGGATGGGATCCTGCAGGAAGCGCGCCGCAAGTCGCGGTACGAGAAACCCAGTGATCGCCGCCGCCGCGAGCGCAACGCCCGCCGCCGCCGGATGCTCCGCCGCGCCGCGCGGCAACAGGAGCGGATCTAGCCCGCAACCCGCCATGTCTCTTCGAGACGCTATCCAGGCCGCCTACAACGACTCCCTTCGGGCGCGTGACGAGGCCCGTGTCCGCACCCTGCGGCTCCTCCGCGCCGCGCTCAAAGACGCCGACATCGAGGCCCGCGGGAGCCTTGACGAGGCCGGCGTGATCCGGGTCGTGCAGCGGCAGGCGAAGCAGCGCCAGGAGTCCATCGAGGCCTACCGGCAGGGCGGCCGGGACGACCTGGTGGCGCGCGAGAGCGAAGAGCTGGCCATCCTCTCCACCTTCCTCCCCGAGCTGCTCGGCGACGACGAGCTGCGCGCTCTGTGCGAAGCCGCGGTGGCCGAAGCCGGCGCCAGCTCGCCGCAGCAGATCGGCGCGGTGATGAAGCTGGTCATGCCCCGGCTGCAGGGCCGCGCCGACGGCCGGCGGGTGAACGCCCTCGTGCGCGAGCTCCTCGGCGGTTGACCGCTCCCGCGGGAGATGTCGATCGAAGCGCGCATCCCCATCGAAGACGGCGCCGAGCTGGCGGCCCTCGTCGGCCCGGCCGACGAACATCTCCAGATCCTCCGCCGTGCCGTGCAACCCGTGCAGCTCACCGCCACCCGCGACGGCCTGATGGTCAACGGCGATGCGGACGCCGTGGACGCCGTGCGCCGGCTCGTGGCCGAGCTGCTGACCCTCCAGCGCGGCGGCACGCCCCTCGCCGAGGCGCACTTCGAGTACGCCGCGCGGCGCTTCCGCGACGGCAACCTCGAGGCCCTGGCGC
>JACPDV010000327.1 GCA_016183835.1 Armatimonadota bacterium | reverse complement strand
CGCATCCGGGAGCGCGTCGGCGTCCCACGTCAGCACCGGCATGCCCTTCGCCCGCGCCTTGCGCAGGACCGTGGCGATTGCCTCGGGGTTCTGCACGCTGACCGCGATGCAGTCGACACCTTTGGTGATCCAGGTCTCCACCACCTCGTTCTGCTTGGCGGCGTCGGTCTCGGTGGGTCCGTCCCAGAGCAGGTCCACGCCCACCTCCTTGGCCGCCGCCTCGGCGCCCTCGCGGCAGGAGACGAAGTAGGGGTCACCCTTGCTCTTGGGCATCATCGCGACCACGTAGCGCTTGGCCGAGGGCGGTAGCGGAGCCGCCGCAGGACCAGGCGCCGGCGCGGGGACCGGCCGCTCCGCCGGGAGTCCCGCCTCCAGCGCCTTCAGGTGCGACGCCACGACGAAATTGCTGCCCGCCACGATCATGGCGCAGAGCAGCATCACCACGCTCAACCAGACCACCTGGGAGTTCTTCATGTCCAGCTCCCCGTCCACGGTTCGCTCTTTGCTCGTCAGCGCGCGCCACGCCGTGGGCGCGGCGATCGCTGCGAGCAGTAAGGCCCCGGTCAGAATCCCCGCCAGCTCCGCCGGCTGCCCGGCCAGCCGTAGCCCGTTTTCGAGCAGCACGATGGCGTAAAGCCCCAGCAGCGTGCCGCCGATGGTGCCGCGCCCGCCGAAGATCGACGTGCCGCCGAGCACCACCGCGGTGATCGCCAGCAGCTCGTAGTTGGTCCCGGCGTCCGCCTTCGCCTGCCCCACCCGCGCCACATAGATCACCCCGGCCAGGGCCGCCGTCAGGCCCGACAGCACGTAGCTCGCCGCCACCCGCCGCGCCACCGGCACGCCGGCATGCCGCGCGCCCGCCGGTGAATGCCCCACCGCATACAGCGTCCGCCCGTACACCGTGGCGTGGAGCAGCAGCGCGAACCCGATCGCCACCGCGACGAAGAGCGGCAACTGCTGCGGCACCCGGCCCCACCAGTACCCCTGACCCAGCGCCAGGAAGCCCGCCGGGAAGCCGGTGTAGTTGACGATGCCGTGCGTCACGCCCTCCGCCAGGCCGCGGTAGAGCGACCACGTGCCGAGCGTGACGATCAACGGCGGGAGTCCCAGCCGGCTCACCAGCCAGCCATTCAGCCCGCCGGCCAGGGCGCCGAGCAGCAGCACCGCGGGCACGGCCAGCCCGATCGGCCAGCCCCGGCCCAGGCAGAGCCAGCCCAGCGCCACCGCCACGAGCCCCATCGTGGAGCCCACCGACAGGTCGATCCCGCCGGCCACGATGACCAGCGTCAGCGCCAGCGCCAGCAGCCCCACCTCCACGCTCACGCGGACGATCTCGAAGCCGTTGGTGGCCGTCAGGAAGTTCTGCCCGCAGACGGCGAAGACCACCACCTCGACGGCGAGGAAGGGCAGCAGGAGCAGCTCGTGGCGAAGCCCGTGGGTGCGGTCAGCCATCGCCGCCTCCCGCCTCGCCCCGCGCGCCGAGCCCGTCGAGCGCCACCGCGCCGAGCACCACCACGCCCTGCAGCGCCTTCTCCCACGCCGCATCGATGCCCAGGAAGGTCAGCACCGTGCCGATGGTGCCGAGCAGCATCACCCCCAGCAGCGCGCCCACCAGCGTGCCGCGCCCGCCGAGAATGGACGTGCCGCCCACTACCACCGCGGCGATCACCGTCAGCTCCAGCCCCAGCCCCGAGTTCGACTGCACCTGCACGAACCGGATCGAGTGCAGCAGCGCAGCCAGCCCGGTGAGCATCCCCAGCACCACGAACGTGCCGAACACGGTGTTGCGCGGCCGGATCCCCGCCAGCCGCGCCGCCTCGGCGTCGGCGCCCACCGCGTACACCGCCCGCCCCGCCGCCAGGTTTCGTGTCGCCCACACCCCGCACGCGAACACGGCCAGCGCGAGCGTAACGATCAGCGCCTGACCTGCCGCTTGCCCCAGCCCGAACCACTGAAACCCGGCCGGCAGGTTCTCCACCCAGGCGCCCTGCGTGGTCCACCGGATCGCCGCGCGCCAGGCCACCATCATCCCCAGGGTGACGATGATCGAGGGGATCCGCACCCAGGCGACGAGCCAGCCGTTCCACGCCCCGAGCAGGCCGCCGAGCAGCGGGATCAGGAGGAGCAGCAGCAGCGGCGGCACGCCTGCCTTGGCCAGCAGGCCCGCCGCCACGCCGCAGATGGCGAATTGCGAGCCGATGCTGATGTCGATCTGCCGCGCCACGATCACCAGCGTCATGCCGATGGCCGGGAGCAGGACCAGCAGGTTCTTCACCAGCAGGTCGCGCAGGTTGCCGGCGCGGTAGAATCCCTCCACCCAGCCCATGCCCAGCAGCAGGAGCGCGTAGACCGCGGCCACCGAGACTTCCCGGCGGTAGCTGCGCCAGAGCCGTTGACCGAAGGACTTCACGCCGCCGGCTCCTCGTGCCCCAGCGCCAGCGCCAGGACCGCCTCCTGCATCGCCTCGGCTCGTGGCAGGATCGCCACCAGCCTGCGCTCGCGCAT
>JACPDV010000273.1 GCA_016183835.1 Armatimonadota bacterium | reverse complement strand
CGTGCGGGCGCCGGCGGCGTCCACCGTGGTGACGAAGTCGGCGTCCACGGCCGCGCCGAGCGGGTTGTAACGGTAGCCGAGCACCAGGCTGCGGTCACCTCGCCAGCCGTAGGCGCCCGAACGCATGGTGACGATCCGCTCGCGGCCGATCACCGTACCTGAGTGGATCTCGCTGACGGTGATGGGGAACTGCCGTTGCGGCAGCGAGGGATGGGTCAGGGTGCCCTCGCCGTAGTAGAAGTACAGCAGCCCCCAGCTCAGTTTGTCGAGGATGTCGCGGTAGACGTCGGTCTCGCCGCGGAGCACGGGTGCGTTGCCCAGCGCGCACGGGGTCTGGCCGAGGTGGGTCTGCGGCCCGGAGTTGCACTCCTGGTCGGTGAGGATCGGCAACTGCCGGATGGTGCGCGTGTTGACGCAGCCGTTGGCGATCACGGTGGCCCCGCGGGCGTGCATTCGCCGCGCGAACTCGGCCATCGAGGCCTGCGAGAGGATCAGCACGTTGCCGATGGGCCGCTTGACGGTCTTGGTCTGCGGGTCGATGTCGAACGAGTGGCCGTCCCATCGGTCGTAAGTCACGCGCGAGCCGTAGCCGTACATGAAGCCGTCCATGAACGCGCCGGTGGCGCCGATGTCGTCCACCAGCACGTCGACGCTCCTCATCAACGCGTCGTGGAACGAGTTGCCGGGGGCCGGGTAGTAGCAGTACCAGCGGTAGCCCTGGTCCAGGCGCTCCTTGGTGAAGTAGGCGGTGCTCGTGTAGTCGTAGGGATAGACCACTTGGCTGCCGTCCGGGCTGAGGACGCGCGAGTCCGGGTACAGCTCCGCCGGCTTGCTGGTCGAGACGAGCGTGTGCGCGATGTGGAACATCAGCTTGAGCTGCGGGTTGGCTTCGCGGATGGCCGCGAGACGCTCCTTGAGCCGCGCGCGCTCCTGCGGCAGCCAGAGGAAGTCGATGCCCTCGATCTCGATCTGCGGGTCGTCGGCCACGTTGCAGAGGCAGCCGAACGAGGCGAAGGCGAGGTTGCGCAGGGCCGCCTCCGCGGGCGCGAGTGCCGGGGTCTGCGGCACGAAGGCAAACCCGCCGGGCACCGTGGCCGGGCGCACCTCGTCGTGCCGGACCCGGTTGATGAATTCGTAGTAGTCGGGCCCGCCGACGGGATAGACCGCCCACTCCAGAGTGTAGGACGCGCGCGGCCCGAGGCCGAAGGTATCGGTCAGCGCACCGGTGCGGGTCTTCTCGGCATAGCAGGTAGACTGCGCGATGTAGACGTCGTCGAGCGGCACGAGGCCCACGCCCCGGTCGGGCCACGCGGCGAAAACGGTGGGGCTCTCGGCGCCCTTGCGCCGGTCGGCGCCGGGGTAGCCCGCCACGAACCAGTTGGTGAACGGCGCCGCCGCGGCATCGAGGTGGTTGTCGACGATCACGCCCAGATTGTCGCCGGTGAGGTTGGTGATGCTGTCGGCCACGCAGACGCGCTGCGGCTGGAGCCGAATGGTGCGCGCGACGCGGTAGTGCCGGCCAGCGGCCGTGACTTCCCAGCGATCGCCGCTGACTTTGCGAGTGGTGACCTTCCACCCGGCTTCGCCGCGCGTGTCCGGCGCGCCGGCGAGGAGGTGGTTGTCGCCCGCGTTCGGGAAGCTGAACGACGAAGCGAGCGGCAGCCGGTGCCCCTTGACGCTGAGCGTGAAGCCGCCGCCGGGCGCCACCTCGAGCGCGAACTTCGGCGGCGCGGGAGCGGGCGGGAGCGGCGCGGCGCGGGCTTTGGCCGGATCGGGCAGGCCCGGCTCGGCGAGCGGCAGGGCCACCAGTTGGCTGGCGCGCGTGTCGAGCGCACCGCCGACCAGACGCGCGTCGATGCGGTACCTGCCGGCGGGCAGCCCGGCCAGGTCGAAGAACACCGTCTGCCGGTCGGGCACCGGCTTGACCTCTTGCGTCCGGACCGGCTGCTCGGCGCCGTCGCGCGCAAGCGTCGCGGTCAGCACGCAGTCGGCCGGCCGCGGGAAGAGCCCGGCGCTGTCGAGGAGCACGGCGAGCCGGTGTTCGGCGCGATGCGGGTAGACCACCACGCGGAGCCGATCGAACCAGCTCGTGTCCACGCCGAACCCGCGGGCCGACTGCTTGTAGTGCCCGAGGATGCCGGCCTCGCTCAAGGCGCGGTTGTAGACCCGCACGTCGTCGAGCACGCCGCGCCAGTGAGCCGTGCCGGAGTAGCCTGGATCCGTGGCCTGCGCATCGGCCAGCAGGACGCCCATCCGGAACCGCCCGCCGTGGTTGATCCGCGGCGCCTTGGAGGTCTTCGAGCCGACCTTGACCCGGTTGATGTAGAGGGTCATGGTCGTGCCGTCGAAGGTGGCCGCGACGTGGTTCCAGTCGTTCAGCTTGAGCGTCGAGTTGACGTTGTTGCCGCCGCCGGAGATGTAGAACCAGCAGCCGTTGGCGCCGTACATGGTGACGCCGTAGCTGTCGTAGTACTTGCCGAAGATCAGCGGCTCGGCCGACGGACTGCCGGTCGGCCTGATCCAGGCCTCGAGGGTCACCGCGCCGGTGAGGTCGAGGCCGGGCGCGTCGCCGCAGTCCACCTGGTCGGTGAGGCCGTTGAAGCTCAACGCCCAGCCGCTGCCGCGCTTGACCCACGAGCAGCCGTGGAGCCGGCCGTCATTGCCCTGGCCGCTGCCGTCGCGGGCGACCGTGCCCTGGCCTTCGTCGAAGCTCCAGGCGCCCACCAGCCCGGCTTCGGGCTGGGCCAGGGCGGCGGCCGCGCACAGCAGGCACGGGATCAAGCGGCGCAGGTCCATGCGGGTTCTCCCACCGGTGATTATGCACCAGCGGGAGCACCCGCGCGAGCTACCGTTCGCCGCCGCCCGGGTAGAGGTTGCCCTGCGGCTTGCCGACGGCCATCAGCTCCGCCAGCCGCCGCGCCAGATCGGCCTCGCTGTCCAGCTCCTTGGCGTCCAGCCCGTGGCGGTCGGCGTCGAACTCCGCACGTGCCGCCTCGAGCCGCTTGGCCGCGCCCTTCGGGTCCGACGGGTAGTCCTCCGTGGCGGAGCGCAACGCGGTCCCGAGACGCGCCAGGGCCACCGTCTTCCGCACGCCCGGCTGGCTGAACCACCGCCCGTCCTGCCCCGGCCGCGCGTGGGCGAAGGAGACGCCCAGCGTCTCGCCGACCTGCTCTCCGGTGGTGGTCTCGTACGACAGCCTGGCGCTTAGCCGGAGGTCCTGCAGCCTCGCGCCGGCGGCCGGCTGGAAACGAAGGAGCATGGCGCCCTTGCGCTTGGAGAGGAACACCGTGGCGACGTCGAGCGCCGGCGTCTCCTGCCCCTTCGGTGCCGGGAAGCCGTAGGTGTCGGCCAGCTCGAGGCCCGGCGAGAGGCTCAGGTCGACGTGCAGCTTGTAGGCGATGGGCGTGGCGAACCAGGGCCACTCGTCCTCGCAGAGCTTGTCGATCTCGGCGGCCTTGGTCAGCGAGTAGGCGTTACCGCCGCGAAGGTGCGACATCTCCGCCGTGAGATCGCTGTTGAGCCCCAGCCCGAGGCCGAAGACGGTCAGCCCGATCTGCTCGTCCGCCCCCGCGCGGACCATCTGCTGGAACGAGCCGGCGTCGGTGTGGCCGACGTTGGGCTGCTCGTCGGTGAAGAGGAGCACGCGCGTCTCGGCCTTGTCGCGGCGGCCGCGGCCAGCGACTTTGTAGGCCAGCTTGAGCCCGGCCTCCATGTTGGTGGAGCCGGCCTCGTGCAGCTCAGCGACGGCCTTGTGCAGGGTGGCGTGCGACCCGCCGGAGGTATAGTCGAGGTTCAGCCGACACTCGCTGCCGTAGCTGACGATGGCCAGCCGGTCGTGCTGGTCGAGCGCGTCCACCAGCTTGTCGAGCAGCTTGCGGGCGAGGGCGCCGGCGGTGCCGTAGTTCTGGTTGCCGGAAGCGTAGTCCCAGCCCATCGAACCGGAAACGTCGACGCAGGCGACGAAGGTCAGCGGTGGCCGGTGATACTCCTCGGGGTCGAAGTTGCTCGACATGCCGAGTTGGACCCAGAGCGACGGCTTGTCCTCGGTGGTGGTCACGCCGGTGCCGGCCTTGAGGGCGAACAGCCGGTCACTGCGCTGGCCTTCGAGCGGCAGGTCGTGCTCGCTGAACAGCCCTTCGACTTTGAACGCCTCGGGCGGCGGCACGTGCCCGGCGTTGATCAGCTCGCGCGCCGCGGCGATATCCTTCACGCCGCCCTGTGTGGCGCCGAACTCGGCCGCGGCGGGGCCCGCGCCCATCATCCCTCCCGGGGCTCCGGGAGCCGATGGTGCCGGCGTGGCCATGTCGAACGCCTTGCCGGCGGTGACGTTTGGCGCCTGCGGGGCACAGTTGGTGGCGGTGAGGAAGGGCACCACCGCCATCCCCAGCAACGTCACCATCGAGAGCGGCACCCGGCGCCTCGAGTGCGGTCGAACCTTGGTGTCCATCGGCTTGTCCCTTGGCCCTATGACGCAGTAGGTGACGGAAACCGCGGCCCAAGTTCAATCCGGCCGTCACGCCGGCGCAACGAGTCCCGGCAGGCAGGCATCGGACGCCAGCCGCCGAATCAGCCGGGAAGGAGTCTCGCCGTGACAGCCATCCATCTGCCCACCGGCCAGGTGCGCTGGGAGGTGCCGCTGGGGACGACAGGGTTTCCCTTCTGGCGCAAGTTGGGAACCCCGAACCTGGGTGGCCCCCTGGTGACGGCGGGCGGGGTGATCTTCAGCAAGTCGGCGGTGAGCGGCGCCTGGGCCTGCAACGGCAAGACGTTCTTCGTCCACGGTGGCCGGCTGGGCGTCGACTTCGGTTGCATCGGCGTCTACGGCGCGCGGACCCAGGTCGCCGACGGCATCTGGCATTATGTGGCGGTGACCTACTCCCCCGACCTGCCCGACCTCAGCTTCTACGTCGACGGCAGACCCGACGGCCAGGTCAAGGTGCGGGGCAACCCCGACCTGGACAGCGACGTGGTGCGCCTGGGCACCGCCGCGCCGGGCTTCGCCGCGCCGAACGCCTTCCGCGGCGACATCGACGAGGCGCGAATCCACGGACGAGTGCTCGCGCCGGACGAGGTGGCGGCGCTGGCCGGCGGGGCGGAAGTGCCCGGTTGCGTGGCGCACTGGCCGCTCGACCACGACGGCTCGGACCGCGTGGGCGGGCGCACGCTGGGGCTGGCAGGCACGTCGTTCGTCGAAGGGCAGATCGGCGGCGCGCTCCACTTCGAGGGGCAGGGCAAAGCCGAGGCCGACTTCGTGCCCGTGCCCGAGTCGGTGCAGCAGGCCCGGCTGCTGGACCCCGCGGCGATGCGCCGGGCGATCGACGACCTGTCGGCCGAGTTCGGGGATCGCTACCCGCACGGGGAGGAGTACCTGGCTCGCCTGGCGGCGCTCGAGCCGCGGCTGGCCGCGGCGCGCGCCGGCGCCGACGTGGCGGCGGCCGACGCACTGGTGGCCTTCCAGCGGGAGGCGCTCCTCAGCAACCCGCTGCTCGGCTTCGACCGGCTCCTCGTGGTCCGCCGCGGCGTGGGCCAGCTCGGCCTGCCGCAGAACTGGCAGAGCAACTCCAGCCTGCCCAGGACCGGCTACGACAACGAGCTGATGGTGCTCTCGCCGGTGCGGCCTGATGGCGGGCTGACCACGCTCTACAAGCCGGACGGCGGCCGGTTCGTGGGCGACGCGTGCCTCGGCTTCGACGCCCGCACGCTGCTCTTCTCGATGCCCGGTGGCAACGGCCGCTGGCAGGTCCACGAGCTGGGCCTCGACGGCGCCGGCCCGCGCCAGCTCCCGCTGATCCCCGACCCGGACGTGGACAACTACGACGCCTGCTACCTGCCCGACGGCAAGCTCCTCTTCACCTCCACGGCGCCGTTTACCGGCGTGCCCTGCGTCACGGGCGCCGACCACGTCTCCAACCTCTATCTGTTCGACCCGCGGGCTGTGGGGCAGTCGATCCGCCGGTTGACCTTCGAGCAGGACCACGACTGGTGCCCCACGGTGCTCGAGGACGGCCGCGTGATGTACCTCCGCTGGGAGTACTCCGATATCCCGCACTACGTGGCGCGGATTCTCTTCACCATGAACCCCGACGGCACCGACCAGCGCGAGCGCTACGGCTCGAACAGCTACTGGCCGAACGCGGTGTTCTACGCCAAGCCCATCCCCGGCGAGCCCAGCCGCTTCGTGGCGGTGGTGGGCGGGCATCACGACGTGCCGCGGATGGGCGAGCTGGTGCTCTTCGACACGGCCCGCGGCCGGCGCGAGGCCGATGGCGTGGTGCAGCGCATCCCCGGCTGGGGCAAGCCCGTGGAGCCGCGGACCCTCGATGGGCTAGTGGGCGCGAGCTGGCCGAAGTTCCTCCACCCCTGGCCGCTGAGCGCCAAGTACTTTCTGGTCGCCGCGAAGCCGACCGCCGGGTCCGAGTGGGGGCTCTACTTGGCCGATGTGTTCGACAACCTGGTGCTGATCAAGCACGCACCGGGGAGCGCGCTGCTGGAGCCCATCCCGCTCCGCGTGCGGCCGGTGCCGCCGGTGATCCCGAGCCGCGTGCAGCCGGGCCGCCGCGACGGGACCATCGCCATCACCGACATCTACGCCGGGCCGGGCCTCGCCGGCGTGCCCGCCGGCACGGTCAAGCGCCTGCGGCTGTTCACCTACCAGTTCGCCTACCACGGCATGGGCGGGCAGGTCAACCGCGTCGGGCTCGACGGGCCGTGGGACATCAAGCGTGTGCTCGGCACCGTGCCGGTGGAGCCCGACGGCTCGGCCAACTTCCGCGTGCCCGCCAACACGCCCATCTCCATCCAGCCGCTCGACGCCGAAGGCAAGGCGCTGCAGCTCATGCGGAGCTGGACGACGGTCATGCCGGGCGAGACGCAGTCCTGCGTCGGCTGCCACGAGCCTCAGAACTCGGCCGGCATCAACCGCCCGACGCTGGCCTCACGCCGCGCGCCCGACGCCATCACGCCCTGGTACGGCGCGACCCGCGGGTTCAGCTTCCGCCGCGAGGTGCAGCCGGTGCTGAATGCCTACTGCACCGAATGCCATGCCGGCAAGCAGGCGCCCGACCTCCGTGACAGGCCCGATGTCCACCCACAGGCCACATCCAACGACTACAACAACGGCACGCACTTCCCGCCGTCCTACCTGGCGCTGCGCAGCTTCGTCCGCGGGCCGAGCATCGAGAGCGACATCCACCTGCTCACGCCCGCCGAGTATCATGCCGACACCACGCGTCTGGTGCGTATGCTGCAAAAGGGCCACCACGGTGTCAGGCTGTCGGCCGAGGCGTGGGATCGGCTGATCACATGGATCGACCTGAACACGCCGGCGCACGGCACGTGGCACGAGATCGTGGGCGAGGGCGCGGTGACCGCGCAGAACGCCCGTCGGCGGGCGATGAACGAGCGGTATGCGGGGGTGGATGAAGACCCCGAGGCCGTGCCTTCCCTCCGGCCCCCTCTCCCTGCCAAGGAGAGGGCTGGGGTGAGGTCCATACTATTCGCCGGCGGCAGCGATGGACTGGACCTCCCCCTGCCCCCTCCTTGGCAAGGAGGGGGCAGCATCCGGAGGGTTGCCGAGGGCGGTGGCGACCCAAACGGCGCCGGTGCGGTGGACCTCGGCAGCGACCTGAAGCTCGACCTCGTCCCCCTCCCGGCGGGCAGCTTCATCCTCGGCGACGACCACGGCTGCGTTGACGAGCAGCCGGCGACGCGCGTGACCGTTCCGGCCGGACTGCGCATCGGCCGGACCGAGGTGACCAACGCCCAGTTCGCCCATTTCGACCCGCGCCACGACAGCCGGCTGGAGTCGGGCGACTTCCTGCAGTTCAGCGTGGAGGAGCGTGGCTACCCAACCAACCTGCCCGACCAGCCGGTGTGCCGCGTGTCGTGGGCGGAGGCCACGGCCTTCTGCGCCTGGCTCTCGGCACGCACTGGCCTGCGTTTGCGGCTGCCCACCGAAGGGGAGTGGGAGTACGCCTGCCGCGCCGGCACCACCACGCCCTGGTGGTACGGCGACCGCGGCGACGACTTCGCGCCGAATGCCAATCTGGCGGACGCCCGGCTGCACGCCGTGGACACCTTCGGCTGGGGCCTGCCGTCGGGCGCGGTCCCGCCCTGGCGGCCGGCAGTCGAAACCGTCAACGACGGCTACCGCGTCAGTGCGCCGGTGGGCCAGTTCCGGCCGAACGCCTGGGGAGTGCACGACATGTGCGGCAACGTGGCCGAGTGGACCGCCAGCCCCTACCGGCCCTACCCCTACCAAGACGACCGGCGCAACGCCTCGGACCCGCAGGCGAAAAAGGTGGTGCGCGGCGGATCCTGGTGGGACCGGCCGGCGGACGCCCGCTCCGGCTACCGCGCCGCGTACCCGGCGTGGCGGCGGGTCTACGACGTGGGGTTCCGGGTGGTGTGCGAGGGCTGATGCCGATGGACCCAGATCCGGCCCCCTCTCCCACCGGGAGAGGGCTGGGGTGAGGGTCTGCGCCGGCGCGTGGGACGGCCCTCACCCCCGCCCTCTCCCGGCGGGAGAGGGGGCCGGAATGGCGCCGCGCGATGCCGCCACGATCCCCTACTCCGCCGACAGCTCCACGCGCTCCATGGCTGCCGCGTCGGTGTACGGCGCGATGGCCAGCCAGCGCCGCGAGCCCTGCGTCGTGGCGGTGATGGCCAACTCCGCCGGCTTGCCTCGCGTGACCATCGTGGCGGGCAGCGACAGCCAGAAGACCCCGAACGT
>JACPDV010000272.1 GCA_016183835.1 Armatimonadota bacterium | reverse complement strand
GGAGCGGTCGACCTTCGACATCGTCAACGTCGTCCGGCGGATGGGGACCCAGATCCCGGATGCGACGGTGCGCCCCCAGGTCAGCAGCCCGATGGGCGGCGGTGGCGGCGGCTTCGGCGGCGGTGGCGGCGGCTTCGGTGGCGGTGGCGGCGGCTTCGGTGGCGGCGGCCGGGGCGGCGGCGGCTTCGGGCGGTGAGCGACCCGAACGGCCGCGCGGATTGTCTAAGGGTTGCGATGGCTCTTCGGCCGCGTGGGCGGCCGAGAGGAGGTGGCGTGGTGCATTACAGGAGAGTCTGGCTGTTGGCGGGCGCGGCGCTGCTCTGCGCGGTCTGCGCCGGATGGGGGCAACAGACGCTCGACGAGCGGCGGGTGACCATCGACGTCCGCGATGCGCCCCTCAGCGAAGTGGCTGCCCTGATCAGCAAAGAGGCCGAGGTCGACATCATCATCCACAAGGACGTGTCGGATGAGAAGATCACCCTCACGCTGATGAACCGGCCGGTGAGCGTCGCGCTCGAAGCGATCTGCCGCGCCCACGACCTGAAGCTCGACCGCCTCGATGGCGGCGACATGTACTTCATCTGCAAGCCCGACGCCAAGGCGAACGGCGACACGCACGTCGCTCCGCCGGTGGGTCCGGGCTCGAGCAGCAGCGGGCCGGTGAATCTGGCGCCGCCGGTACGAATCCCCGGCGCCGCCACACCGCGGGGCGACGGGCGGCTCGACTCGGCGAGGCGGGAGGGCGTGGCCATCCGTCAGCCGACGGGGTCGCCTCACACCGCGATCACGGCGATTGCCCCGGGGCGCGAACGGAAGCCGCGGCTGCCTACGCAGCTCATTCCGATGAAGTACATCCTGCCCAGCCAGTTTGCGTCGTGGTACGGGCAGCCGTCGCTCGACTATGCGGTGGACGGGACCCCGCAACTGTTCAACACGCCGGTCAACCTGCCGTCGGCGACGGTCGAGCTGGGCGACACCATCAACCGGCACGATGGCTACCTGAACCTGGCGCGGCAGCAGAAGGGCCTCCAGCCGCTCAACGCCACCACCAGCGGGCGGGCCATCGGGCGTGACCAGTTCGGTGCGCAGCCGGGCGGCGCCGGCGGGGCGGGCGGGCCCGGTGGCGCGGGCGGCGGCCTCGGCGGGCGGCAAGGCGGTGGCGGTGGCCTGGGCGGCGCCGGCGGCGGTGGCCAGCAGCAGCAGGCGGTGTTCGAGCTGCCAGAGGGTATCGACGAACTCGTCGGCTACGACCTGATCTCTGCGCTGGTGGTCCGTGGCGAGCCGGATGCCATCGAGCAGTTGCGCGAGCTCGTCGAGCTGCTCGACCAGCCGCCGCAGCAGATCGAGGTGGAGGCGCGGTTCGTCACCCTATCGGTGTCCGACGCCGATGCGCTCGGCATCTCCTGGACCATGACCGACGGCACCACCACCGTGACCGGCTCCACGCCCAGCCAGGGCGGCGCCAGCGTGGCGTTCCGCACGGCCACCGGCAACTTCCAGGCGCTGATCAGCTCCATCGTCCGCAACAACCGAGGCAAGGTGGTCAACGCGCCGAAGGTCGCCACGCAGAACGGGCAGCCGGCGCAAGTGGCCTTCATCCAGACCATCCCGGTGACCCAGTCGCAGACGGTCATCACCGACGCCTCGCAGACGGTGGCCACCACCATCGACTTGCTGCCGGTGCAGACCTCGCTGCTCGTGGTGCCGCGCGTCACGGGCCAGGCCCCCAACGAGAGCATCACGACCCTGCTCCAGCCGCTGGTGTCCGACGTCACCGGGTTCGTCGACAACCCCGGCGGCGGCACCATTCCGATCATCGCGGCGCAGCAGATCCAGACCACCCTGCGGGTCCGCAACGGCGAGACCATCGCGCTCGGCGGCCTGGTGCGGAAGAACAACAGCAACAACAGCACGAAGATCCCGCTCCTCGGGGATCTGCCGTTCATCGGCAAGCTGTTCCGCAGCAACACGCACAACGTGGACGAGTCGGAGCTGCTGATCTTCATCACGCCGACCATCATCCGGGAGCTGTTCCTGGGTGGCGGGCCGCGGCCGATCGGCTGAGCGCAGACAATCGGTGAACGCCGGGCGGAGGTGATCTCCGCCCGGCGTTGTCGTTGGGCCGCGGCGGCGCGTCTTTCGTAGACGGGGAGCCTGTGCGCTCCCGGAGGACGACCATGGGCAAACGGCTGGCGGTCTGGGCGGTGTGCGGCGTGGTGGGTCTGGCCGGCGCAGGGGAGCGGATCGAGCTGCGCGACGTGCCGCTGTCGCAAGCGCTCAGCGCCCTGGCGGAAGCGGCCGGGCACGACCTGGTGCTCGACCCGGCGCTCGACCTCTCCGCCAAGACCAGCGTGGTGCTCGATGCCGGCGCCGACGCGGCGAAGGTCCTCGGTGCGTTGGTGAAGGGCAGCGGACTGAGCGTTGAGATGGTGGACGGACGGTACGTGGTGACGCGGCCGGCGGCGCCCGCACCCCCACCGTTCGCGCCGCGCCCGCCCGCACCGGCGGCCACGCCGCCTCGGGCAGCAGCGGACGGCTTGGATGAGCTACGCAGCGGCGGCGGCATGGAGTGGGTAGACCAGGTGGTGCGCGGCCGGCCGACGGTCTCGGCGAAGCGTTACGAGTTCCTCTCCATCCGCTACGCCTACGCGCCCGGCCTGGCCGTGGCACTGGGCGGCAAGTCGCTGCTGCTGAGCGACATCGACCCCTGGGCCGGCGGCGGGCTGGCGACCGGTGCGTCGGGCGGTGGCCTCGGGGGCGGGCTCGGCGGCGGACTGGGCGGCGGGCTGGGCGGCGGCCGGGGCGGCGGCCGAGGCGGCGCCACCGGCGGACAGTTCGGCGGCCTGGGCGGGCAGCAGTCGGGTGCCCTGGCCGGCGCCGGGCAGCGCGGCGCAGGACGGCGGGTGTTCGACCTGCCCGACGGCATCGAAGAGCTGGTGGGCGTCGACTGGCTGAGCGGCATGATCGTGCGCTGAAGCCGGTAGGGTGGGCTCTTGCCCACCGGTCCGCCGCGCCACGCCGGGATGGTGGGCAATAGGGTGTGTCCAAATGCCTCACGCCAACCCATTCTGGCGCGGGCGCCCTCGCCCGCGATCCGCTCTGGGAGCTGCCTGGTGGAGATGCGGCGGGCGAGGGCGCCCGCCCCACACCGGCATTTGAACGCAACCAATAGCCCACCCTACGTCTGTCTGTGGGCGACGATCACCCCGGCCTGGCGCCCGGTGCGCGGCCCGTCGCGCCGGTGCGAGTAGAACCACTCGGCCTCGGCATGCGTGCAGCGGCCCGACGCGTCCACGTCGCCGATCCCTGCCTCGCGAAGCTGCCTCACGGCCACGGCGGCGAGATCGAGCAGCGGCCGGCCGCGCTCGCCGGTGCGTTGGCACTCCGGCGGGAAGCCGCCGGCGACCTCGGCGCTGACCTCGTACCGCTCCTGGCCGATCCCGGGACCCACAGCCGCCAGGAGGTCCGCGGCCGGCCGCCGGCTGCCCTCGGCCAGCGCAGCCACCGCCTGCGAGAGGATGCCGGCGGCCAGCCCTCGCCACCCCGCGTGCACCGCCGCCACCCACGCCCCGTCGCGGCTGGCCAGGAGCACCGGCAGGCAGTCGGCCACCCGGACCCCGAGCAGCAGGCCGGCCGAGGAGGTGTACAGCCCATCCGCCTGCACCGCGCAACCGACGTCGGCCGGCGGCAGCGCCGCGGCGTCGACGAGGGCGTCGCCGTGCACCTGCCTGACCATCCGCAGGGCCGCGGGCTCGAGACCGAAGGCGGCGCACAGCCGGGCTCGGTTGGCGGCGACGCGGTCTGCCTGGTCGCCGGTGGCGAAGCCCAGGTTGAGGCTGGCGAACGGGCCGTCGCTGGCGCCGCCGAGCCGGGTGGTGAAGCCGTGGGCGATGCCGTGCCGGTCGAGCAGGGGCGAGCGGAAGACCCGCAAGCCATCCAGGTCGGCCGCCGCGTAGGCCGAGGTCACTCGTGACGCTCCAGGGTCTGCGCCTCGGTGAGGAAGTCGTCGGCGTTCTCGAAGCCGCGGTTGACCGAGGCGAAGCGGAGGTAGGCCACCTCGTCGAGGTCGCGGAGGTGCTCGAGCACCAGCTCACTGATGAAACTGACGGGCACATGCCGCCGCGGGTAGGTGCGGAGCGTCGCCTCGATGGCCTCGACGGTGCGCTCGATCCGGTCGGGCGGGATGGGGCGCTTGGCGCAGGAGAGCTCGAGCCCGGTGCGGATCTTGTTGCGGTCGTAGGCCTGGTGCCGGCCGTCCTTCTTGATCACGACCAGGAAGCGCTGCTCGATCCGCTCGTAGGTGGTGAAACGGGTGCGACAGCCCGGGTCCGCGCACTCGCGGCGGCGGCGGATGGACTCACCATCCTCCGCCGGGCGCGAGTCGAGCACCTTGGAGTCTTCACCGCAGACCGGACACTTCACGGTCGTCCACCTTCACGTCCCGAACTTGTCCACCAAGTTGTCCACGATCGGGCCAGACCAGCGGCACCCACATCTTGGTATGTATTGATAACGCCCCACGAGATGTAGCGGTTCCATGCGGATCGGCGAGGGCCGGTGGATAACCGTGTGGACAACTGCATGCGCCCAAAACGCCACCGGCCCGCCCTTGCGGGCGGGCCGGTGGCGTTCGAACCAGCGAACTGGTTACGGGGTGGTGGCCGGCGGAGCAGCCGGTGCGGGCGCGGCACCCGGCGCAGCACCCGGCGCACCCGGCGCAGCACCCGGCGCACCCGGCGCAGCACCCGGCGCACCCGGAGCGGCACCCGGCGCACCCGGAGCAGCACCCGGCGCACCCGGCGTGCCCGGAGCGGCCTCGCCAGCCGGCGGGGCACCCGGCGCAGCCGGAGCAGCAGCGCCGGCGTCAGGGGCCGGGGTGGCCGGAGCGGCTTCGCCCGCCGGCGGTACCTTGGGCTCCGCGCCCACGCCGGGCGCCGCCGCAGGCTCATCCGGCGGCTTCGGCGCGCAAGCCATCAGCAACGCCGCAACCATGGCCAGCGCCGCAACCATCGACAAAACGGTAAACCGTTTCATGCGTCTCGTCCTCCTAGGAGTGGTCTCACACCGCTCGAACGGATCGTTCGTCGGCCTTGTCACACCCCCAAGTACGCGCCGCCGCGCGGGATCCGCGGTCTTTTTTCGCGTCCGCACGGTGGCTACCGGTGGTAGCCCTTCTTGCGCTCGGCGGTGAGCTGATCCGCGGTCTCGGTGGCCACCTTGTCCATCTGCTGGTCCACCTCGGCCACCAGCTTCTGGGCGTCGGCCGAGTATGCCACCGGCCCGCCCTCGCGGGCGGGCCGGTGAAGTGCAGACCAGCATCCCCGTTACGGGGTGGTGGCGGGCGGCGCGGCCGGTGCACCCGGAGCTGCCGGCGCACCCGGAGCTGCCGCGCCCGGAGCAGCCGGAGCGCCCGGAGCACCCGGGGCACCCGGGGCAGCCTCACCCGCGGCCGGTGCGGCCGGC
>JACPDV010000292.1 GCA_016183835.1 Armatimonadota bacterium | reverse complement strand
GGCCATCGGGTTGGCGTCGGGCGGAGTGCCGTTGAGGACCACGTCGGGTCCGGTGTCGTCGAGCATCTCGAGCAGGTTGGAGTATCCCTTGACGCCCCACCGCTCCGCGCTTTTGCGCGCCTTCTCGGGCACCACTTCGCAGAGGGCGACGAAGTCGTAGAGGTCGCTCGGCCGGGAGAGCTTCTGGAGGGTGGACATCCAGCTCTGGCCGCGGCCGGCGCCGGCGCCGACCATGGCGATACGCAGCTTGCCCATGCGGGGTCTCCGGGATGCCGCCTGGTTCGGCGAGCGGGGTGGGGGACCTTCAGCCGACGCCGCTCGTCAACGGTCCAGGGCGTCGATCTCGCCACTGCGCGGTGGTAAAGGAGCCGGGGGCCCCCCCATCGGTCAGCGAATGCCAACCGTCATGCGGTGAGCTTGGCCACTTCGCCGAGCACCCACAGCCGGAATGGGCGGCTCAGGTACAGAGTGCTCCTGTTGAGCAGGTCATCTATCGCCGACTCCAGCCCGTCCCGGTCTAGCCGGTTGTCGCCGAATGCTCGAAACAGCAATCCTACGCTCCCCACGGCAGGCTGCCCGTGGGCCGCGGTAGCGCGCCGGAGCTCGAGATCGTCCGTCAGCAGAATGCAGGGGCGGCACCGCTCGACCAGGGCAGCGACGGCGAGATCGGCGGCTGAGAGCCGGTAACCCGCAAGGGCTTGCACCTGTGCTGCGATCTCTGCCGCCGACACCGTCGCGACCGTTGGGGCGACAGCCAAGGAAGCGGCCAGGAGTGGCGCGGCGCCGAGGCGACCCAACTCGTTGTGCACCTCTGTCGGCATGGTCAGGGGCTCGAAGCTCGCCAGCACAGGCAACCGGGCAATCTCGGCGAGATGCAGCAGTGGCCCTGTGTCGGTCACGGCCGCCTCAGTCACGCCGCAGCCCCCAAGCGATGTCCTGCGCCAGACACTCCTTCGTGTAGTCGATGTCTGCCACCGCCTCCTCACCGAGTTCGGCCACCAGGCCGCTCCGCTCCAGCCGGCCGGCCAGGTACTCCTCAGTCAGCTCCTCCCGGTAGAGCGCCTCGACTCCCTGTACCACCGCCTCGCCCATGACCTCCGCCTCGCTGCGGCCGGTGGCGCGCACCAGGTAATCCACTTTGTCACGCAACGATGCAGCAGCCATTGGCGGCCTCCCAGGCTCATTATAGCCGGCGTCTGCCCCCTCCTGCTCAGCCGACGTGCACCACGGCCGTGATCCGCACCCGCTCCGCCGGCGTGCGCGAGGTCGCCTTGGCCGTCACCCGCAGGTACGGCGCCACCGGTTGGGTCATCGTGCCCACGGCCCGCATCTCCTGCCACGCCCGGTTGTCCACGCTCCACCAGAGGCTCAGCTCGACGCTGCCCGCGCCGCAGTCGGCGAGCACGCTGACCGTGCTGGCGCGCTCGAGGGAGACCGATGGGCAGTCGCTCAACGACGTCTCGGCGCCGTTCAGCAGGTGGTCGCGGTAGACCAGCGGCAGCGCCACGCGGACCGGCCGGGCCGTGGCCAGGATCTGCACGCCCAGGTCCTCGATGCCCGGCCGCTCGGGATTCAGGTAGCGGAGTGTGTGGTAGCAGTAGAGGAACGGCGGTTCGAAGAGGGTGTGCACCTCGGCGAAGGCGGCCGCCGGCGGATTGCGCTCGCGCGGCGCGACCGGGTTGAGCGGGTCCTTGATGAAGGTCACCCCGTCCTCACTCCAGGCATGGCCGATGCTCTCCTGCGAGAGGATCCGTACCGGGTTGAGCTTCGCGCCGCCGTAGAACACGTGGTAGACGCCGTCGAGGTAGAGCACCTTGGCCTCGGAGTAACCGCCGTCGTCCCAGGCGCCCCAGTCGCCGGGCTTGAGGACCGGCTCGGGATGCGGCGTCCAGGGCCCTTCCAGCCAGTCCGCCAGCGCCAGCGAGAGCGGGCCGTAGTCGGGTCCGGTGGAGCCGATGGGATGCTCCGTGTAGAGCCGGTACTTGCCCTCCACCTTCATCACCGCGCCGACGTAGCCGAAGTCGGGCAGGAGCGGGTTGCTCGGGAGCCGCTCCCACGGCCCGACGGGCGACGACCCGGTGGCCAAGCCAATGCCCCAGGCGGTCCCGCCGTGGCCCGAGTAGAACAGGTAGTAGCGGTCCACGCTCTCCTTGTGGACCGCGGCGCAGGCGACGTGGGTGCTCTCCCACGAGCCCTCCGGGCCGAGGTCGAGGATCGGGTTGCCGGGGTGCTTGGTCCACGGCCCGAGCGGGCTGGTGGCAGTCGCGACACCAATGCGGTAGCCGGAGCGCGGCCACTTGGCGGTGTCGAGCGGGTTGGCGTGGTAGTAGAGGTAGTAAGTCTCGCGCTCCTTGAGGATGTCGCACGCCTCGAGGCAGCCCTCGTCCCACTCCCCCGGCCCGCCACGGCGAAGGATGGGGTTCGGGCCGGGGATGTGGATCAGCTCGCGGAACGGGTTGCTGTCAATGCCAGCCATGCTGCCGCCTCCGTCAGCGCGCGAGTCGCTCGCGCACCGCCTCGATCACCGCTGCGACGCCGGCCGCGCCGTACTCCCGCGTGGCGGTGCGCGGGTCTTCGCCCATGACGCCCGTGACCTCCGCCGGCTCGCCGGCCAGCTCAGAGAGGTCCACCCGGCCGGGCGTCAGCTCGAGCAGGAGCGAGGTCTCCCAGCGCGCCGCATGGTCGCCGTGGAACCCGCGGCCCTGCACCAGTTCGGCCTCGGTGAAGGCCAGCACGCGCCCGCCGAACTCCGCCGCCACCTCCCGCGCCGGGCCGGAGAGCGGGTAGTGGCCGCACAAGACCACCACCCGCTCGAAGCCGTAGGCCAGGATCTGGTGCAGGCTGTGGCGCAGCACCTCCTGCCACAGGCGCCAGCCGCCTTCGACGCGGCTTCGCAGGGCCTCTTCGTGCACCGCTGCGGGATCGATCTGCAGCGCCGCGGCGACCTCGGGCCGGTGGTCGCGAGAGAGAGCGAAGTTCTCCGGGCCGAAGACGTTTTCCAGGATGTCGTCGCGGTTGTCGCCGTACCACAGCGTCGGCCAGACGAGCCCGCCGAGCGCCTCGGCGAGCCGGACGCAGAGGGCATGGGCCTTGACGCCGTCGAGGCCGACGGGGTTGTGCCGGCCATGCCATTCGAGGATGCCGCAGGGCAGGTAGGCCACCGGGCAGGCTTGCCGTCGGGCGACGACCTCGCCGGGGCGGAGGCGTTCGTAGCAGACTTCCATGTTGCTGCTCACTCCGCCACCCGGTACAGGTGCACCGCCAGTCCCTCGAAGTGGTCCCGTAACGCCCCGTCCTCGCTGACCAGGCTCCGGTCCTCGTCCACCACCTCGACCTTCTTCCCGGCCGCCAGGCCGGGCACCGTGATCACCGCTTCGCCGGCCTTCGCCGAGGGGTCGCAGTTGACCGCGAAAAGCCATCGCGAACCGCCCTGCGAGCGGCCGGTCACCGCCGCCTTCAGCCCATCGGAGAGCTGGATCGTCGGTGCCGGTTGCAGCCCGTCGCCCAGGAGCGCCGGAGCGAGGCGGGTCAACTGCTCGTTGATCGCCCGGATCGCCGTGACGTTCTCCGGCGGCACGCCGAATTGCGAGTAGCTCGGTTTCCAGATGTGGGTGAAGTAGCCGATGCCCGTGCAGCCGGCGATCACCGACATCCACACCTCGGCGCGGATGTGCGCCGGCGTCACCTCCGGCTGCTTGTCCGCCGAGACCCACTGGCTGCCCTTGCTCGTCTCGATCCAGGCGTAAGTCGGCTGCCGGGGCGCCAAGGCGTTGAGCTGCGACGCGCCGTCGTACACGCGGTCGACCCAGTCGGCGCGGCCCCAGCCGTAGAGCGGGTAGATGTCGAACCCCAGCACGTCGGCAGCGCGGGCGTAGGCCGGGTAGAGCTCCGCGCGTCGCTCGGCCGTCCAGTGCGAGAACTGCGGCATGAAGTCGGCCGTGAGGGTCATGAACACCGGCCGGGTGGCGTCGGCCGCGCGGAGAGCCTGGTACTGCGCCTGGCACTGCTCCGGCGACTGCCGCGGCACCGCCTGCGGCGGGCTGACGAGCAGGCTCCGGCCGGCGGCGTCGAACGCCTCCACCTCGCCCACGGAGCCCCACACTTGCTGTCCTGCGGTCACCTCGGTCACGGTCAGAGTCAGCTCGCGGAAGGTCGCCGGCTGCGGCAGCGCCACCTCCTGACGCCCGCGCTTGCCCTCCAGCGCCAGGGCGGCCAGCTCCTTCCCGTCCCCGCTGAAGCGGACCTGCTTGGCCAGCGCCAGCCCGGGCGAGACGGTCAGCCAAATTGCCAGCTTCGTCGCGGTGACGGGCTCCTTGAGCTTGATGCTCACCGCCGCGTCCTGCAGCGGGTCGAGCACCGTCCAGGAGCTGGTGTCGCCGTCGACGAGCCTCCACAGCGGGGTGGAGGGATTGAGGTGCATGGCAGGGAGCGCGGTAACCTGAGCGGCGCTCTCCTCGTGCGACAGGTCGGGCTCGTCGTCGTGGATCCAGCCGAGCAGGGCGGGATGGCCCTTGAGCCGCGGCTCGAAGGGCATCACGCCGTAGAACCCGGCGGCCTCGACCAGCGGGAGGTACTCGGTCACGTCCTTGGTGCCGCCCGAGGTCGGCCAGTAGCCGGCCACGGTGTTGACGCCGATGTCGGCCGCGTGCGGGAAGTTGCCGGGGTCCTGCAGCCAGATCATGAGCGGGAAGAAGGGCGCGCCGTTGACCCGCAGCTCGCGGTGCGGGCCGATGTCCACGGTTTTGATGGGCGGCAGGGCGAGGACGGCGAGGGCAAGCAGGGCGGTGGGCATGGTCAGCTCCGGCCCGGCAGTTCTAGCATGTCCGCGAGTGCGGAGGCAAGCGCTGCCGGCAGGAAGGAGGCCGGCCTGCCCGGCTCGAATGGGCACGGCGAGGCGATCACCATGCGTACCCACCTGCTTCCGGCCCTGCTCCTCGCGCTCTTCGCCCTGCCCGGCACCGCCGAGCCGCTCGACCCGCTGATGGGCGACTGGCAGGGCACCCTGACCACCGCCGCGGGTGACAAGCCGATCTTCGCGCAGGTGATCTGCTGGGGGCGCGAGGGCTATCAGGCCAACCTGCTCGAGACCCTCGAGCAGCGCGTGGAGTCGCTGGCCGTGCTCCGCGGGCCGGGCGACGGGCAGACGGTGACTTTCGGCACGCAGGCCAAGATCGCCGACGGCGTTTTCACCGGCAAGCTGGAGGGCGCGCAGGCGGGGGCGTTCACGCTGAAGCACGTGGTGCGCCTCTCGCCGACGCTGGGCGAGGAGCCGCCGGCCGACGCGGAGGTGTTGTTCGGCGGCGCCGGCTTCGACCAGTGGCGCGGCGACGGGCGGCGGGCGTGGATCATCAACCTGGCGCAGCTCGTGGGCGGCGCCAACCGTGCGGCCTACCTGCGCTGCCGGCTGAGTGTGCCGGCCGCGGTGGCGGCGGTGCTCGAGGTGGGCAGCGACGACGGTGTCAAAGCGTGGCTCAACGGCACGCTGGTCCACGCCAATCCCGCCTTCCGTCCGCTCAACGAATGGGAGGATGAGGTCGACATCGACCTCCAGGCAGGTGAGAACGTGCTGCTCCTCAAGGTGATCCAGGGCCAGGGCGACTGGTCGGCCTGCGCTCGGGTCCGCGGGCGCGACGGCAAGGATCTCGGCGGGCTGAAAGTCGATCCGGCGCCGGTGCTCGCGGACGGCGTGGACCCGGCAGAGTTGTACGGTGAGAGCCGCGGCACCATCCTCGGCTGGGAGCTGGCCGGACCGTTCATGCAGGAGGGCAAGGACGCCGCGGCGATCGCGGAGCAGGCGTTCCCGCCCGAGCAGGCCGGCGACACCACGACGCAGTGGAAGGTGATCAACGACCACCCCAAGCCGGCGCCCACCTGGAAGCTGGTCGATGACGCGATGGAAGTGACGCCCGGCGCGGGCTTCATGCACAGCCGCCAGTC
>JACPDV010000332.1 GCA_016183835.1 Armatimonadota bacterium | reverse complement strand
TGTGGGATAGTCCACAACAGCGACCAACCTGCAGTCCGGACTGAAGACGGCGCGTCGGATGTTGAGTCCGTTGCCGAGAAGTGTTCCGCGGCCCGTCGCCACGTCCAGCAGCCGCACTGACCCGTCGTTGTGCGCGACCAGCAACTGCGACCCGGTCTCGTCGAACTGCACCGACTCCACGTCCGCCGTAGTATCCTCCAGGACGCGACCTGTCCCGTCGCCAGGCAGGTCCCACACGTAGACTATGCCTTCGTCCGTGCCGGCAGCCACTCGCCGGCAGTCCTCCGACAGCGCGGCGCAGTTGGTCCACATCAGGGGGTGCGAGGTTTTGTTGGTCCGCATCTGCCACTGCAAGAGCGACCCAGGCACGTCGAGCAGCGTCCTGCCGCTGCGCATGTCTTCGACCTGCGGGCCTTGTGAAGTCACGATCATCCGAATGCTGCCGTCCGCGCTGAAGGTGATCCCATTGCAGCCGTTGAGCCAGCGATAGGAGACGGCCTGGCCTCCGGTGAGATCGAAGGTCTGACCTGCCGTCCAGGCGGCGGCCATCAAGTGGCGCCCGCTCGGGTCGAAGGCCACCGACCGGATTCCATCGGGATGCGCGGCCAGTCGGGAGAGCTCGCTGCCGCTCGCCAAGCTGCAAACCACGATGTCCCCACCGCGACCGCCCTGCGCCGCCCATCGGCCATCCGGACTGAAGGCCAGCGACCCGTCCATCGCCGGCAGGTGCCGTACGACCCTGGCAGTGGCCACCTCCCAGACAGTTGTGCCGTCACCACTGCCTTCTTGGCCGACCAAGTAGCGCCCATCCGGGCTGAAGCCGATGGGGCCACGCACCCAGCCTTTGAGCTCTGATACCAGTTCCCCTGTTGCGGTGTCCCAGACCGCGACATCCCACCTAGGATGGATCGAGGCGGCCACGTAGTGGCCCCCTCGGCTGAGTGCCAAGGCCCCAACGTTGCCCCGCTCGGCGGTTCGGAGCACCAGTGGCTGACCCGTTCCAACAGGACCCACAAGCACGTTGTTCGACCGTGACAGGTAGGCGACGGTGAAGCTGTCCGCGTCCAGGACGATGGCTTTGCGGCCCTCGGTGCCTTTGACGTAGGCCAGCCGACGACCCGTGGCCAGCTCCCACCGCACGCACGTACCATCCCCACAGCAGACGGCCACCGCGGAGCTGTCGGAGGAGAAGCCGGCCTGCACCGCGCCCTTAAGCTCGGGCTGCTCGAGCGCCCGTCCATCGCGCCCGGCAGCCAACTCCCACAGCAACGCCCGTCCGCCGCGCAGGCAGAAGAGCAGCCGCCCGTCGGGGCTGATCGCCAGCGGCCCGGACGTGGACGCGAGGCCCCGGCGCGGCATGCCGGTGACCAGGTCCCAGATCAGGACGCCCTCATTGAGCGCGACCGACGCCAGCGTCCGACCGTCGGGCGAGAGCGCCAGCCCCGTAATCTGCGAGGAGTGGCCGGGCCAGCAGACAAGCTGCGGCCGGGCATCGGCAGGGACGCTCGGAACGCCCAGTTGGACGCCTTGCCCCGCCACCCTTGGCGCGACGCCCGTCAGTGCAGCCATCAACAGCACCACAGGAGCAACGGTAGGTTTGGCTCCCGGGCGTGAAGTCACCGTCGCCAGCCCCTGCATCGCAGCCCGCCACGCCTTCATCGCCTCACCCCAGCGTCCGCCTCCAGACACAGCTCGTCCCCGGCGAACGCCCATCCGCCATGACTCAGCCCGGCCCGCGCCGGTTCCTCAGCCCGTCCCCCTCACCCGCAACGCCCCCCGCCACACCCCGCCCTTCCGCAACCCGATCGTGTACCCCGGCAGCAGGTTCGTGCTGAAATCCCGCGGCGGCGCCACCGCCGCGCTCGCGTACAACACCACCGCCTGCTCGCCCGCCACCGCCCGGCCGTGCAGCGGGCCGTCCAGCGGCAGCAGCACCACCTGGTGCGCGCCATCGCCCATCACCAGCCAGCGCAGGTCGCGGTGCGTGCAGCGAAACGCCAGGTCGTCGGCCTTCGCCGTCCCTGCCGGCCGGCCGATGTGGTCCGCCGGATAGTCCGTCCAGAGGGCGTCGCGCAGCCAGCGCATCGTGCGGTAGTTCGGCGCCAGCGGCAGCGCCAGGCCCAGCTCCCAGGCCTCTGTGTCCGCCGCCGACCAGCGCAGCTCGTAGGACACTCGCAGCTCGCCATCGCTCATTACCTCGGTGGTGCACAGCCAGTCGGCCTTCTTCTCCGGGCTCTCGGCCAGGCCCAGCTCGCCGCTCACCTGCACCGTCACGCTCGCACCGCGCGCCGTCGCGATGACGGCCGGCTTGCGCAGGACCGGCGGCTTGCCCGAGCGCACGAAGCCGCCGGAGCCATGCTCGCCGCCGTTCGGCCGCTGCTCGCCCAGGTTGATCTGCCACGGCGCGGCCAGCCGCTCCACGCCGCCCACCTGCCAAGACCGCAAAGCGCCGCTCGCCTTGTCCCAGATCGCCCGCACCCCGTCGCCGGCCACCTCGAGCGCCTCCGCGGCATCGCGCACCGCGAGCGTGCCCCGGGCCGCCGGCGGCGCCGGCGGCTGCGGCTCCGGCACGCCCGCCACCGCCAGCCGGCAGGAGTACACCGTCCGCCCGTCGGGGTGCACGAAGTCCAGCCGCACCGCCTCGGCGCCCCGGCTCACCGGCACGCTCAGGCAGGCGGTGCCGCGCGGCGCCCCGGCCGCCTTGAGAACGCCCTTGGCCAACTCCCGGTCGTCCGCCAGGGCCTGCCAACGCACGGTCAGCTCGCCGAGGTCGGTGAAGGAGTAGCGGTTGTCCACCCACACGTTCGCCTGCCCGTCGCGCGGCTCGACGGTCCGCTGCCGCACCACGAGCGGGCTGTAGACCATCTTCACGTGCCAGTACTCGGGCTTGATGTGGCGGTAGCCGTCCACCACGCCTTTCTTGGCCACCATCCGCAGGCCGGTCTCGGGGTCGATGTCGCGGGACTTGTCGGCGAACTTGTCGTCCATCGACTGGTCCTGCCACTCCCAGATGAAGCAGCCCAGCGCCCCGTCGGCGTCCCACACGCCCTGCCACACGTCGTGCAGCGCCTGGCCCCAGAAGTCCTTGACGCCGTAGTCCCAGCTCAGCGCGCCGGGCACGTAGAAGATGTGCGGCTGTTCGGTGAACACCGCCGGCGTGCCCTTCTTCGTCGCGTTGCGCGCCATGTCGAAGGTCTGCTGCAGGCCGGTGTAGTGGAAGTCGTCGAAGCTGCTGCCGGGGAACGTGGTCGCCGGCTGGCAGGAGACGAAACGCGGGCGAGTTCCACCACCTTCTGGATGTTCGGCCCCGGCTCGTTCTCGTTGCCCAGGCTCCAGGCGAGCACGCACGGGTGGTTGCGGTCGCGGGCGAGGGTCTCGCGGGCGCGGAGGAGGAACGCCGGCGCCAGGTTGGGGTCCTTGGTGTTCGCCCAGCAGAAGGGCACCTCGTCGAGGACGTAGATGCCGTACTCGTCGGCCAGCTCCATGAACCGGGCGGCGAAGTTGTAGTGGCTGGTGCGCACCGCGTTGATGTTGCAGCCCTTGAGCAGCTCGAAGTCCCGCCGCCAGGCGGCCTCGTCCAGCGCCTTGCCCAGATTCGGCCACTCCTCGTGGCGGCAGGTGCCGGTGCACTTGATGGGCACGCCGTTCCACAACACCACGCCGCCCCGGATCTCGATCTGGCGGAAGCCGAAGCGCTCCTCGACGCGCTCCGTGAACTGCCCGTCCACCCGCAGCGTAAGGACGACGGTGTAGAGGTCGGGTTTCTCCGCCGACCAGAGCCGCGGCGCGGCGACCGGGGCGGAGAGCGCCACCGTGCCGAGCCCGTCCTGATCGAGCGCCGCCTCGCCGGCGGGCGCCACGCCGGCGACCGGCCTGCCGGCCGGGTCGTAGAGCGTGCCGGCCAGCCCCACCGTGGCGCCCGGCCGGCCGCGGACCTCGACCCGCAGCTCGAGCGCGGCGTCGCGATAGGCGCCGTCGAGGCGAGTGCCGACGGTCACGCCGGTGACGTGGTTGGGCGGCACGGCCGCCAGCCAGGTGTCGCGGTAGATGCCGCCGAGGAACCAGTAGTCTCCGGTGTCGAGGTCGTGCGACGGAGTGGTCTTGCAGACCCGGAGCGCGAGCAGGTTGCGCTTGCCCGGCTGCAGATCGCCGGAGATGTCGAGCTCCCAGGCGGTCATGCCGCTCTCGTGGTAGCCGGCGCGGTGGCCGTTGACCCACACCTCGGCGCCGTTGTTGACCCCGTCGAAGTGCCAGTAGACGCGGTGGCCGGCGAAGCTCTCGGGCACGTCGATCCAGCGGCGGTAGAGGCCGACCGTGTTGTCCGGCCCCCAGTAGGTGGGCACCGAGAAGCCCTCGATCTCCCAGTTGGCGGGGACCTTCAGGTCGTGCCAGTCGCGGTCGTCGAAGTCGTTGGAGGCGAAGCGGTCGGTCTCGCGGGGGTCGGGCGGAGTGGGCGGGGGCGGGTTCCAGGCGGCGTCCTTGCCGTTGCGGCGGACGGTGAGACGCAGCTCGCGGAGGCTGGCCCACTTGCCCTGCCCCACGCCGACGATGGTCAGCCTGAGCCAGCGCACGGTGGCGGGCTTGAGCTTGACGGGCCCGTTGCCGGCGCCGGGCTCGGCGGTGAGGTCGGCCAGGGCTCGCCACGCCTTGCGGTCGTCGCCGCCGTCCACCTTGAAGCGGTAGCGGACGGTGTCGAACTCCCAGAGCAGGTCGAGGCCGGTGACCTCGGTGGGCGCGCCGAGGTCCACGGCGTACCACTGCGGCAGTTCGCCGCCGCTGGCGCACCAGCGGGTGTCGGGGTCGCGGTCGAGGGCGGCTTCGTAGGGATGGCCGTCCTGCACGCTGCTGGCCAGCTCGCCGAAGCTGTCGGGCAGGTAGCCGTCGGCGGTCATGCGGCCGTGGGTGAGGTCGAACCGCCAGGCGCCGCGGAGGTCCAGCACATAGGGATTGTCCTGCCGGAGAGCGGCAGCCGAGCGCGGCTGGTCGCCCGGGAGCGGCACCGGCACGGCGCGGGCGAGGGCGGCGGCGTAGGTGAGGACGGCCAGCCAGCGAGTGGGCGAGTTCATGGCGGCTCCGGGCGGTGGGCGGGCGTTCGGCGCGGGGCGCGGCTCTCCTGCGGCGCCGGGGCTGAAGAGGCGTTCCGCCCCTGGCGTATAATCGCTTGCGCGGAGGCGCTTGCCGGTGGGGCCAGAACGCAGACGACACGCCCGTGCGGCCGTGAGGCCCGCCTCCCGATCCCCCGGACGACCAGGCCCCGCCGGTAGAGGCGACCGGCAGGTCGCCCGTGTCCCCCACGTTTCGCCCCGGCCGGAGCGGGCGACCTGCCGGTCGCCCCTACCGCTGCTCCTCCTGCTCCTGTCGCACGCCGCAGTCCTGGCCCAGCCGGCAACGCCCGGACAGCAGCTCGGACCGGCGGCGCCGGGGCAGCGGCTCGGGCCGGCGGCGCCCGCACCGCAGCTCGGGCCGGCCGAGCCCGGCACGCCGGACGGCCAGTCGCCCGCCGAGCCGAAGCCGAACGACAAACAGGCCACGGTCTCGGCCAAGTACATCCGGCGCGACGATCGCAACGACACCCTTTTCGCCCGCGATGTGCGGCTGAAGTACCGCGATCTGGACGTGGTCGGGAGCCAGCTCTTCGCGGACTTCCGCGCCAGGTTGCTCCACGTCGACGGCCCCGTGCACCTCAACCGTGAGGACGGCTCGGTGTTCGACACCGAGTGGTTCGACCTCGACCTCGACACCAAGCGCTACACCACCGGCCGCTTCCGCGCGCAGATCGCCGCCGACACCCTCGGCCACGGCGCGGTGGAACCGTTCAACCTCTACGGCTCCAGCTCCGACAGCGAGAAGGACTCCCGCTTCTCCGCCCGCGACGTGATCTTCACGAGCTGCCCGGAGAACGACCGCAAGTACTACCTCAAGGCCAAGCGCGTCGAGGTGGTGCGCGACCGCCGCATCACCCTCGAGCACGCCGTCACTTACCTGTTCGGGATCCCCATCTTCTACCTGCCCAAGCTGGTGGTGCCGCTGAAACGCCACCACCGCACCGACTGGCTCCCCGAGGTCGGCCGCAACGACATCTACGGCTACTTCGGCCGGATGCACTACTACTACGACTTCGCCTACAGCCAGTACGGCAACGTCAACGCCATGCTGACCGAGAAGCGCGGCAACTTCCTCGGCCTCCAGCACGACTACGGCTGGGGCGGCGGCTACTGGCACGGCGAAGGGCTGGTGGACCTGCAATACGGCACCAAGTTCCAGGAATGGACCGCCCGCGGCAACCTCCAGCAATACCTCGGCGACAAGAGCATCACGCTCCGGGTGGACGGCAGCCTGAGCAGCAACAGCGGCTTCTCGAGCACCAGCCAGCAGACCAACCTGACCGGCCAGCTCGCCCGCACCTACGACTTCGGCTCCACCACCTGGGGCTTCAGCCGCTCGTCCACGTCCAGCTCGGCCTCCACCAGCAGCTTCACCCGCCTGAACCTGCAGCAGCGGCTGAACTTCGGCTCGCTGCTCAACGCGGACGCCAACGTCGACTACTCCGCCCGGGCCTTCAGCAGCCAGGCCACCGACGAGGAGCTGACCACCCGCTTCAACTTCAACGGCCGGTGGACGCTCTTCGACTGGGAGCTGCAGGACCAGCGCCGGTTCGACATCGACGGCAGCCGGTTCAAGAACGACAGCAACCTGTCGCAAACCGAGATCGTCCCGCAGGTGACGCTCCACACCGACTCCCGCCGGCTCAGCCTCGGCTTCATCAAGCCCTTCGACCTGCGCCTCGACAGCAGCGTGGGCGAGTTCAGGGAGCTGATCAACCTGCCTGGCGCCACGAAGCCGACCCGCTCCACCGTGCTCCGCGCCAACTGGGATCTCAACGGCTCCACGACCCCGCTGGCCATCGGCCACGACGCGCGGCTCCGCACGTCCTGGCGCTACAACCAGAGCATCTTCGACCACCCCAGCCCGGCCGCCAAGTACATCCTGGCCTTCAGCCCCACCTTCGAGTGGCGACCGGTCCAGGGCATGAAGGCCACCTTCGACTACCGCTGGCAGGATGTGCACGGCTTCTCCCCGCTCCAGCGCTTCGACTTCTCCCAGACCCTCAACGACCTCACCTACACCCTCGACCTCTTCGTCCCCGACCGCGTGCGGCCGAACGAGGGCATCCTGGCGGTCAACCTCCAGAGCGGCTACGACCTGCTCCTCGGCCACTACCGCGACCTGCGCATCGGCGTGCAGTACCAGCCCTTCGACGAGCTGCTGATCACCACCAACACCAGCTACGGCCTCGACCCCAAGCTCTTCGGCGGGGTGGGCTTCCGCAGCGTGCGCACCGAGCTCATCTACGACGGCGGACGCCGTTGGCAGCAGGACCTGGGCTTCACCTACGCGCCGCTGACCGGCAAGTTCGAGCGCCTGGACAGCCTCCTGACCCTCGAGCCGCTCCACCACTTCACGATCCAGAACGCCCTGTCGTACGACGGCTTTCGGAAGAAGATCACGTTCAACGACATCCTCGGCACGCTCGACCTGGGCTGCGTGCAGCTCATGGGCACCTGGCGGCAGCAGGTGGGCGAGTTCCGGATGGACCTGAGCATCACGGCCTTCCCGGGGCTCAGCTCGCTGTTCGGCACGGGCCGGTTCGGGCAGCAGTTCAGCACGTCGCAGGGGATCTCGTTCTGACGTGCGTACGGACGGCAGCCGGCGTCACGACTGCGTGGCGCGCCGCGGAGGTGGTACAATCCAGGTACGCGCGGCGGCGCGGCGGGAGCGCATCGTGGACATAACGCTGACGCTCAGCGAAGAGGTCGCCCAGCACGCTCTGGCACTCGCCCGGGAGCGGGAGCTTACCGTCGAGCAGTTGCTGGCCAAGCTGCTCGAGCAGGCTTGCCACGAGCGCCCGGGCGACGCGTTCGCTCGCGTGGCCGACCTGTACAGCGGCCGCTCCGAGCCCGGGTGGCGGTTCGACCGCGAGGCGTGCCATGAGCGCACGCCCGAGCAATAGCCCCTATGCCGCGCGCCTTCATCGACACGAACGTTGCGGTCTACGCCGTCGATCACCAGGATCCTGACAAACGGGCTCGGGCCAAGCGCCTCATCACGGACCTGCTGAACCGGCACCAGATCAGCTTCTGGGATGCTTGCATCCTCAGCGCCGCCGCCGAGGCGGGCTGCGCCGTGCTCTACTCCGAGGATCTCAACGCCGGCCAATGGTATGGGGCGGTCCAGGTCGTCAACCCCTTCGTCGAGTAGCACGGGCGCCCTACGGATCGCGGCCCGCCCGCGGATTGCCCTGCCCCGCCCCACCTGACCGTGCATCGCGACGCCGTTCTACCGTCGGCAAGCCAGCGCTTCGCCAGCGTCTTCCGAGCGGGCCGACACCCCCGCGAAAGCCGGCGGACCAGCCGGCTGCAAGGGCGCGGAGCCACCCACCGCGACGTGTCGGGCCTCGAGAGGGGCTCGCCCGGAACGACGGGGGCTCACCGGAGCAGTGCCACAATCCCGGTGTTCGACCCGATGGCTGTAACCCCAGAAACGGGGCGACAGGGACACGCCTCCACGGAGGCCGTGGGCTGCGAAAGGGTGCTCAATCCCACCAGGGGGGTCCCGGGCCGACGCTTCGGCGGGTTCGTTCAACCCTGGCCGGCGTGGAGGAGCTGGCGCTCTCTATGGGTGTCGCCCCCTGCCACCTCAGCGTTGAAGCCGGGCGTCCAGGTGCGCAAAGGAGAAGGGGAGTCCTCCGGCCACCTGGCGGTCCGGGTCTCCGGTGTCAGCCGAGCGCCGCGCGGCTCGTTGTAGGGCAACGTCGCGCGCAGGCGTGGCGCTACGGACCATGCCGCTGGATACCGTCCATCGCGCTGATAGACACGCCGCGGTTGCCCCCGCTGGTGATCTCGACGGAGGGGTAGGACCCGCCGCTTATGACCGTGGCGTCCTTCGGATTCAGCTTCGGCTCGCCGTGGAGGAAGAGCCGGGGTTCTGAGGCAAGCCCCTCGCCGATGTAAGAGCCGAGGTAGAGCGCCGGTTCGCCGGTTGGGGTGTAGGTCTGAAAGGCCACCGCCGGGTCTTTGTCCTTGCCCACCGGATCGTACCCCATGCCGATGTAGCCGCGGGCCTTGCCGTCGGGCGTCACGAATTGGATGCCCTTGCAGGTGTACACGACAGGCTCCTGCGCCTGCCCCATCAACCCCACCGCCAGGACGCCGGCCACCAGCGCCGTCAGAGCTGCGGTCAGACGCCGGTTCGCCCGTTCGAGCCGGGCCACGCGGGTCTCTACGTCCATCCCCGTCCCCTCGCCCGTCATCCGGCTACGGGCGGACGCTGGCAGTTGTACTACGCCCCGGCGCGGCGGGCAAGACCAACGCGGGCAGGGCCGTGCGGTCGCACCAGGGAGTGGGCCCACTCCCGGCAGGCCGGCGAAGCGGAGGTCACGCGGCCTTCGCCGTGGTGGCGGCGATCACCATCGCCTCGGCCGGGCCGCCGCCTCACCCGCCGCAGACCTTGCACGAGTCGCTGGACACCATACGCATTGGCCCTGCGGCATCCTGCCGCGGAGCCGCCCAATCGGCATGCTGAACCTGTGAAACGGCTACTGCCCCTTCCACGTCGTTTGCCGGCTCTCGGCCGCCGACATCCGCGCGCTCTGTGCCGGGCTCGACCTGGCCCCCACCCACCTCGACGCGCTCGAGATCGGCTCCGCCTACGGCGGCAGCGCGTCCGGCTGACGATCGTCGGGGCCGGTCAACCAAGGACTAGCTGACGCGAGCCCGAAACCACCGCGCGCGGGAGTCCGCCGATGCCGGCGCGACGAGTACTTGCCGATCCACACCAACTACGGCGTGCTGGAGCCCGGCATGGGGCAGGCGCTCGGCACCGACCAGGGCAGCAGCAAGCTGTACGTGCCGCTCGACGGCGAGGCCGAGCTGCACACGCCGGCCGGCGTCTGGCCGCTCCGCCGCGGGCTCTGCACGCTGATCCCCGAGGGCACGCCCCACGAGGTGCCGCAGGTGGGCTACGAGACTTTCATCAACCTCTGCATCTCGTGGCAGCACGCGCCGGGCGAGGCGGCGGCGGGCGTGGTGCAGGTGCCGTTCGACCTCGGCCGGCTGGTGCCGGGGCACCACGGCACGATCCTCTGCCACGGCCTGCTCCCCCCGGAGGCTCGGGCGCCGTTCGGCTCGGCCTACGGTCTGCTCCACCCGGACATGGCGCAGGAATCGACGATCGACGAGGGCCTGTCGAAGATCTACGTCCCGCTGGAGGGCGAGGCGGAGCTGATCACCCCGGTCCGGAGCTTCCAGTTGCGGCGCGGGGCGGTGTACCTGATCCGCAGCGGGACCGAGCACGAGGTGCAGTGCGTCGGGGAGGAGGATTTCGTCAACGTGTGCTGTTACTGGCGGGACGACGGTTGAGTTTCCACTCCCTCCCCTGCGCAGCGGGGGAGGGCCGGGGTCGGGGTTCCCGCCGGTGGCACCTTGCGCCGGAAGCCCCCCTCCCTCCTCCCCCCGCTGCGCAGGGGGAGGAGCGCGCAGGATGGGAGCGTTACCATGGTCCGTGTCGCGTTGATCGGCTGCGGCGGCATCACCGCCGCGCATCTGGCGGGCTACCGCGTGCTCTCCGAGCTGGGCCGCGTCACCGTCTGCTGCGACGTCAACGAGGAGCTCGCCCGCAACCGAGCCGGCCAGGTGGGCGAGCACTCGGCCGAGGTGGTCACCGACTACCGCGCCGCCCTCGAGCGCGACGACGTGGACGCCGTGGACCTCTGCCTCCCCCACCACCTCCACGCCGAGGTGGCCGTCGCCGCCGCGCAGGCCGGCAAGCACGTGCTCGTCGAGAAGCCCATTGCCCGCAACCTGGCCGAGGCCGACGCCATGATCGCCGCCTGCGACGCCGCCGCGGTCAAGCTCATGGTCGCCCACTGCCAGCGCTTCTCCGCCGAGCGGCAGACCGCCCACCGGCTGGTCCGCGACGGCGCCATCGGCGACGTCTACCTGATGCGCAGTGACCACAACCAGTTCGTCAACTTCCCCGCGGGCCACTGGGCCAACGACCCGGCGATGCTCGGCGGCGGCGCCGTGGCGGGGAGCGGTGTGCACCACCTCGACACGCTGCGCTGGTTCTGCGGCGACGTGCGGACCGTCTCCGCCGGCTACACCCGCAACGGCCTCACCCCGCGCACCGCCGAGGACGCCGGGCTGGTCCTCTTCGAGCACGAGGGCGGCTCGCTGTCCGAGGCGACGGTGGTCTGGACGGTGCAGCGCTTCCCCTGGTACGAGGGTTTCTGGATCTACGGCACGGCCGGGGTGATCCACAACGTGGGCGGGCTGCACCTGTTCGACGGCGAGCCGCGGCAGGGCGAGTTCCGGCGGGTCAAGTGCGACCACGACGACGCGGGCGGATTCCGCGAGGAGGTGCGCCACTTCCTGGAGTGCGTGCGCGACGGCGCCGAGCCGCGGATGAACGGGCACGAAGGGCGCGCGGCGCTGGAGCTGGTCCTCGCCAGTCAGCAGAGCGCGGCGCGGGGCGAGAAGGTCAGGCTGCCGCTGGCGCTCGGCTGAGGCCCGACTGCTCAGGGCGAAGTCAAAGTCGCGCCGGTCCCATGCTGTGTGCACCCCCTCCTTGCCAAGGCTCATCCTGTGTCATTGTTACTTTCGGACCCGGCGTCGGAGTGGACCGGGTGGTGTGCCACTGGCGGCTTGCCCGCCAGTGCGTCGCTGGGGACTTTGGATCCCAGAGGGCCGCGATGGGGGTCACAATGGGATCTAAG
>JACPDV010000331.1 GCA_016183835.1 Armatimonadota bacterium | reverse complement strand
GCCGGCGGAAGCCCAAGGGGGCAAGTACGACGAGTCGGCGGTGAGCATGATGGCCGTGCTGTGCTTTGGCACCGGCGTGCCACACCACGGTCTCGAGGCTCTCCAGGAAGATCTGCAGACGCCCGTCCCGGCCTCGACCCAGTGGGAGGCGCTGGAGGTGTTCCAGCCCTGTTCAACCCCGGCGATTCCGGGCTTGATGTCCCGCAGTGGCATGAGGGGTTGATCGGGAGCGGCAGGCGTCCGGCTCGTGCATAGCGGGGGACGGGACGGCGGGGGACTTGATAGTCGGGAGGAGGTAGGGCACTTCAGGGTTTGCCTAGAACTCTGGAGAGCCCATGAGCCAAGATCGACTCCCTCCCCCCGAGCTGGAAGCTTGCCTCGTTCGACTGCGGCCGTCCAGCCAGAAGGGCGGCACGATCATCGTCGAAGACGTGACCGACCTGGCCACGCACGAGCGTCGCCTGTGCGATCCCGATGGTTATCGGCCCCGGTTCTGTCCGACCTGCCGGGAGACCACGCTGCACGTGCATGACTACCGCGAGCGTGTGCTGCGGGCGGAGCCGGGTCGCCCCACGATCGAGACCGTGCGCCACGAGTGCATCTCCTGCGAGGCCATCTGGCAGATCCTGCCGCTGTTCCTGGCCCGCTGCCTGTGGCGCACGTGGCCGGTGGTGGAGCGAACGATGACGGGAGCTGCCGCGCAGGCGGACGAAGGGTCACGGCGGTGGCCGAAGGTGCCGGAGCGTACGCAGCGGCGATGGCGTGCGCGCTGGTTGCGTCCTGCGCGCTTTGTCGCACAGGTGCTGACCTCGTGCGGTGAGGCGACCTGGGCGGCGGCGGCGGGGACGCTCGCGCCGGCCGCCACGTGTGCAGAGCTGGTGGCGGCGTGCGTGAGGGCCACCATGACTGCGGCGGGGATGGCCCTGGCCGTGGTGGCCGCGCTCGTCTTTCGACTGCAGGCGTCGGTGCGTCTCATGTAGGCGCGGCGCCCGCCGCCCCGGCCCGGGACGGCGGCGGGCACGCCGGAAATCCCCCCAGATATGGCCGGACCTACCGGAGAGACTCCGGCCATGAAACACGATGACAAGCAGGCCATCGCTCTGTGGCGCCTGGGGGTCCTCGGTCCGCTGACGAGCGCGCGGCTGGAGCACGGAGACCGCCGACGCTTCTTCGCCGAGGCCGCGTCTCGGGTGCACGAGCAGCCGGACGGCACCCGAGTGGAGATCTCTGCCCGCACGATCGAGGACTGGTACTACGCCTGGCGCCACGGCGGCTTCCGGGCGCTGTTTCCCGAGGACCGCGAGGACCGCGGGAAGAGCCGGGCCATCCGGGCGGAGGTCGCCGGGCACGTCCTGCGGGCCAAGCGCGAGCGTCCCCGGCGCTCCATCCGTCGGATCATCCGCATGCTGGAGCGGGCGGGGATCGTGCGCACAGGCGAGCTCGCTCGCTCCACGGTGCACCGCCTGCTCGCCGCGCACGGGGTCTCCGCGCGACCTCTGCGGGGTCCGGGCACCGAGCGGCGGAGCTTCCTGCCCGAGCACGCGGGAGACCTCTGGGTAGGCGATGCCCTGCACGGACCGCCGGCCATCACCCCGGATGGGAAGGTACGCAAGGTGTACCTGCTCTCCCAGATCGACGCCGCCACCCGCTACGTGGTCCACAGCTACTTCGCCTTCTCCGAAGGAGCGTGGTGCCAGGAGCACGGCTTCAAGCAGGCCATCGCCAAGCATGGTCTTCCGCGCACCTACTACGTGGACCTCGGCTCCGCCTACATCGCCGACTCGCTGGTGCTCATCTGCGCCGAGCTGGGCATACGCCTGCTGCACACGGGTGTGCAGGACTGCGAAGCCAAGGGCGTGATCGAGAGATGGCACCGCACGTGGCGCGAGGAGGTGGGTGACGAACTGCCCGACCACCCTCTCCCCATCGCGGAGCTCAACGCCAAGCACTGGGCGTGGCTCTCCGCGGAGTACCACGCGCGCCAGCACGACACCACCTCTCGCGCTCCGCGCGAGCACTGGCTCTCGGAGGTGGAGCACCTGCGCCTGGTGCCACACCACAAGAACCTCGTCGAGGTCTTCCTCCACCGCGAACGCCGGCACGTGCGCAAGGACGGCACCGTGCGCTTCCGCGGGCGGCTACTCGAGGTCCGCTCCGAGCTGGTGGGCCGGGAGGTGGAGCTGCGCTTCGACACCGGGGACGAGGCCGCCTGCCCGCGCGTCTTCGTCGAGGACCGCTTCGTCTGCGACACGGTACCTCTCGATCGCCTGCGCAACGCGTCGCGCCGGCGCCGGCGCCTGCGGGCGGAGGCTCCTCCCGATGCGGAGCCCAGCGGCCTTGATCCCCTCGCCCTCATCGAAGAGGAGCACTACCGGCGCGTCCGCCCCGTGGGCGCACCCGCCACCTTGGACGACGACGAAGACAAGGAGAACTGAACATGTACCGCCAGCGCTTCGGCCTCTCCGGCCACCCGCTTCCCAAGAACGCCCTGGGCAAGACCTTCTTCGACAAGACCCCGGGGTACAGGAAGCTCGACCGCGCCTTCCGCCAGACCGTCGACGATCCCGGCCTGGGTGTCCTCACTGCGGAGGCGGGGGTGGGCAAGACGGCCGCCATCCGCAACCTCTGCGCTCAACTCTCCAAGCCCGATCACCTCGTGCTCTACCTGTGCGACACCGCGGTGGCGCCGCTCGACCTCTACCGCACGCTCGCCGGCGAGATCGGCGTCAAGCCCTCGCACCGCCGGGCCCAGCTCTGGGCGGACATCAAGAAGACCCTCGTGCACATGGTCGACGAACGCGGCACCTGTCCCGTCATCGTGCTCGACGAGGCCCAGCACCTCTCCGACTCCTTCCTCGTCGATCTGTCCGGCTTCCTCAACTTCGCCTTCGACAGCCGGGACCTCGTCACCCTGTGGCTGGTGGGCCTGCCCGCCCTCTCGCGCCACCTGCGCATGCAGATGCACGCCCCCCTGGCCATGCGTGTCGTCTACCAGGTCCACCTGGAGCCGCTCGACCGCGAGCTCTTCGCGGGCATGATCGATCACGGCCTCAAGGCCGCCGGCGCCACCCAGACGATCCTCGCCGACCAGGCCCGCGAGCTGCTCTTCCGGGCCAGCCGGGGCGTGCCCAGAGTGGCCGCCGCCCTCCTGCGCCAGGCCCTGCGCGAAGCCCACGAGCGCAACCAGAACTTCGTCGACGACCACGCCATGGAGGCCGCTATCGACGCCTCCGCCGCGGTGCAGGCGGTGAAGGGATGAGCTCGCAAGCCAAGACCGCCCTGCCCGTGGTCCCTGCCGCCAATCTCGACGAGCCCGACGCGGCCGGCCGCTGGCTGGTGGAGACCCTGTGGCCTCGCGCCGGGGTCGGCATCATCGGCGGGGCACCCAAGTGTGGCAAGAGCTGGCTCGCTCTCGACCTCGCCGTCTCCGTGGCCAGCGGCACACCCTGTCTCGACACCTTCGCCGTCGCCGCCTCGGGCGGTGTGCTCGTCTACATGGCGGAGGACGCCGGCTCCGTCGTCAAGGAACGCCTTGCCGGGATCTGCTCTCACCGCAGCCTCGACCTGGCTGGCCTGCCCATCGGCGTGATCACTGCGCCCAGCCTGCGCCTCGACCTGCCTCGCGACCAGGCCCGTCTGCTCGAGACCGTACGCCGTCACGCGCCGCGGCTGCTCTTGCTCGATCCCTTCGTGCGGCTGCACCGCGTCAACGAGAACCACGCGCAGGACGTATCCGCCGTGCTCGGCTACCTGCGCCAGCTGCAGCGCGCCCACGACCTCGCCCTCGTCGTCGTCCACCATGCGCGCAAGAACGGCGGCTCCTCCGGCGGCCAAAGCCTGCGCGGCTCCAGTGACTTCTTCGCCTGGGTCGACACCGCCCTGGCCATCCGCCGCCAACGCCAGCAACTCGTGCTCTCCGCCGAACACCGCGCCGCCCGTGCGGGAGATCCGATCGCCCTCGTCCTTGCCGGCACCGAGCGCGACATGCACCTGGCCGTCGTCCCCGCCGAGCAATGTGACGATCGCGCTCCGGCCACCGCCGACCTCGACAGCACCGTGCTCGCCGCCCTGGACAGCGCAGGCCAGACCGGCCTCTCGCGCCAGGCGCTGCGCACCACCGTCCGTGTCCGCAATCAGAGCCTCACCGACGCCCTCACTCGCCTCGCCGCCTCAGGACGCATCACCCGGCACGACGACTCGTGGGTCCGCTTACCCATTCCCATTCCCGCACACATAGACACACGCCGGAACGGGAACCGGAATGGAGGCGCCCTGAGCGGCTGATCACCCATGACCCGCAGGAGGTGAACCGTCCCAGAGCGGGCTACGCTGGCGAGCGCCCCGCGACCCCATACCGGACGTCTCCTGCCGGTCTCCACCCCCTCCGGGTGGGGGACCAAACGCCGGGGGCTCGGGGGCAGCGCCCCCGCGGTCAACCAAATGCCAACCCCCCGACGTCAGAGCGGAACGACCTCACGCCTGAAGTCCGGGCCGGTACATCTGCCCGTCGTGCCTGGGCCGGCGCATGAACCAGACTGCGGCGAACCTGATGGACCACGTGCTGCCCCCGGTGGCGCTGCGCCAGTGGGTGCTCTCCTTCCCCTTCGCCTGGCGGCGCCGCCTCGCCCAGGACGCAGCATTGCTCGTCCGCCTGTACGGCATCTTCGTCGACACCGTGCTCGGCTTCTATTCCGAGCGGGCCGCCGAGGAGGGTGCCCAGGACGGCCGCTCCGGCGCGTTCACCGCCGTCCAGCGCGCGAACTCCGACATGAGGCTCATCCCCACCTCCATACGATCGCGCTCGACGGAGCGTGGCACGAGGACGAGGGCGAGCTGCAATGGCAG
>JACPDV010000330.1 GCA_016183835.1 Armatimonadota bacterium | reverse complement strand
GGACGCCCGCCGCGGCCGCCTCGATCACGGCGACCGGTGTGCCCTCGTTCCGCGAGGTGAGCACCATCAGGTCGAGATCCCGATACAGCGCGGGGGTATCCTGCCGCCATCCCAGGAAGTGCACCACCTGGCCGAGATCCAGAGCCGCGGCCTCGGCTTCCAGCGCCGCCCGCAGCTCGCCGTCGCCGATCACCACGGCGTGCAGGTCCGGGCGCCGCGCGGCCAACCGGGCGACGGCGCGGAGGTAAAGCGACAGGTTCTTGATCGGCACCAGGCGCCCGCAGTACCCAATCAGCGGCACCTCGGGCCGCAGGCCCAGCTCTCGTCGCAGGCACCCTCCGCCGGGTGGCACCTCGGCGAAACGGCGCAGCTCGAGCCCCAGCGGCACGACCCGCATCTGCGACGGACGCCCTACGCCAAGCGACAGAAGATCCTCGCGCACGGCCTCACTCACCGTCAGCAGGCACGTGCTCAGATGCGCGCAGAGGCGCTCCAGGGTCCGGTAGAGCGCGGTTTTGAGCGGCCCGAAGTAGCCCCGGAGCACATGCCCGTGGTAGGTGTGCACGATCACCGGAACGCCTGCCATCCACGCTGCGACGCGGCCGAGGAATCCGGCCTTGGCCGTGTGGGTGTGGACAATGGTCGGGCGCAGTCGGCGGATCTCGCGGTACATCGCCCACAGCGCGCGCAGATCGTCGAGCACCGACACCTCGCGAGACATCGCGGGAATGTACCGCGGCTCCACGCCATGTGCCGTGGCGTAGTAGGTCATGTCCCCTTCCGCGCCCGGGACACTACCGGTCAGGACGATGGTCTCGTAGCGCGGCGGGACCAGCCCGGCGGCCAGCACCACGACATGCTGTGGCACCCCCGAAATGCACATGCGCGAGATCACGCGCACCACCCGTGTTGGGACCTCGACGGCGCCGACCATGGATCCTCCAACTCCCACGCCCACCTACTACCAGGCAAGGCACAGTGCCGACCGGCAGCCATTGTACACCAGCCGGACCGGGCAGACTGCGCTCCACCGCCGAATCCGACGCGCCACGCCGCCGGTCGACGGTGGCTACCGGCGCGCCGGCGCCACGCCCGTTACCGAAGCCCCTAAGGCTACTCTACCCAATCTGGCCGCCCGGTCCCAACAGCGCCGCCAGGCACTCGTCCGGGCCGCGTAGCACCACCCCCAAGCCCGCCAGATCCGCCGGATCGGGTGGCAGAGGATCGGTCAGCAGCCCGCGGAGGTTCTCGGACGATACCGCCAACCGGAGCCCCAGAGCTTCGCTGGCGCGCAACGCGAGCAGACCGGGACCGATCGGCAGCGGGACAAACAGCGGCCGCCGGCCGGGATGCGAGGCCACCTTCCGGAACAGCGCGGCCAAGGTGACCGCCTCCGGCGCGGCCAGCGTCATCAGCCCGCGCCGGTCCAGCGCCACGGCGCGCTCGACGGCGTCGCAGGCATCCTCCAGGTGGACGACCCAGCAGCGCTGCCGGCCGGCGCCGAAGAGGGGCACCACCGGGCTTTTCGAGATGGCCTCCTGCAGCCGATGGAAAAGCCCGCCGCGCGACGAGAGGATCAGCCCCGGCCGGACGATCAGGTCTCGCTCGCCATCGAACCACCGCTCGGTCAGGTGCTTGCTCCGTCCGTAGTACGACCGCGAATCGGGGCGTGCCTGCAGGCTGGAGATGTACACCCGGCGGTTGACGCCGCTCTTCTCCGCCAGAGCGAGGATGGCGCGGGTCCCGTCCTCGTCCACCCGGCGGGCCTCGGCGAGGGTGGTGAACCGCGTCTGGTAGGCGGCATGGATCAGCACCTCGGCCCCGTCGAGTCCCGCCGGATCGATGCTGTCCGGCAGATCGCAACGGAATGCCGTCACCCCCTCGGTCGCGGCCCGCGCCTCGGGCCGGCGAACCAGCGCACGGACCTGCCAGTCCGCTCTGGCAAACCGCTCGCACAGCGCGCCGCCGAGCATGCCCGACCCGCCGGTGATGGCGACGACCCGGCCAGATGTCTCCGCCATACAGCCCTCCCGACTCAGCCCAAGCGCTCGGAGACCAACGTGCCCACCCGGTGGGCGTTGGCCATCAGCGTGAACGTCAGTCCCTTGGCCGGCAGGTACGCGAACGGCGCGCCGTCGGCCAGGTAGACCCGCTCGGTGGGCCTCAACCGGCAGTCCTCGTCGCAGGTCAGCTCGCCACCGTCCGCACGCATGGGAAAGGTGCCCGCGTAGTGGATGCTGTAGCCGGGCGGCGGGTGCTTGACCTTGACCGGCAGACAGCCGAGGCGCCGGAACCAGCGGAGGAAGACGCGGCACTGATCGCGCACGATGCGCTGCTCTTCAGCCGACCAGTGGTAGTCTATGACGAGCCGGTCGCCGCCTTCGGCCCGCTGCAGGAAGCACTGCTTGGCCGGGCCGGCGCGGTCCTCGTACTGCACCAGCAACACGCCCACCAGCGGCGCGACACGCCGCATGATCTCGCGGCCCTCACGGAACGGCAGCGGCACCTCGGCGCAGAGGCGATAGAGCAGCAGGGAGCGGTAGGAGTAGTACGAGGCCTGCACCATCCCGAGATCCGGGTCGGGCGGACGATAGACCGCCGTCAACTGCGAGAGGCTGTGCCGCAGGTCGCGCGGCTCGCGGCCGAGCAGGTTGAGGTTGGCCAGATAGCAGTAGCTGGAGGGATTGCAGAGCAGCGGCACACGGGTCTCGTAGCGGTCGAGCGAGCGCAGCACCAGACGGGCCGTGCTCAGGCTGCCGGCCGCGAGTATCAGCGCCTTTGCCCGGTGCGTCTCCTCTGCGCCACCAGCCTCATTGTTTGCGACGACCTCCACCCCAGCCGCGCCTTGTTCGGCAAAGCGCAGCACCAGGCGCCGGTCGAGGTAGGTGAAGCTGGGCTCTCGTCGGAGCTCCTCCAAGGTCCACTGAGGCCGGTAGACGCTGCGGTCAGGATCGCCCCAGAACTCGAGGTCGAGCTGCTGGTTGGCCATCCGGCCGAGAAGCGGGCGCGTGCAGAGGGCGAGCCTCGTCTGGCCCAGGAAGAGTCCCTGCGCGTTGTATCGCGCGCGGCGCCGGGCGTAGCGTGCCAGCAGGCTGGCGGCACTGCTGTCCGGCTCGGCGGGCGGCATGAGCGCGGCCAGGTCGCCCTGGAAGGGCCACAGGTCGTCGCGCGGCCCGGAGACGCCGATGAGGGCAGCGACGGCCTCGTAGTGCGGGGCGAGGTCGGCGTGGGTCAGCGGCATGTCGCGGAGATCCTCGTCCCCGAACGAGTACACGCCGGCGCCCCAGCCCGCCGCCAGCCCGCCACGGGCGAGGCTCTCGAGGCACTCGAAACCACGGCCCTCGACCGGCAGGAGCCGTTCGGTGTGTGCGCTGATGTGCTGCCTCGCGGGGCTGAGATGGGCGCCGGCGCGTTCATCGCCCAGCGGGATCCCCTCGAACCGGTCGCCGAGGAAGTACCGATGCTGCTGGGGATCGGTGCGCCGCAGCTCGAGGAACGGCCTGGCAGGCACCAGCGGTCCATAGACCTGGTCCGTGGTGCCGAAGTCGAGCATCACCACACGCCGACCGGCAGCCACCAACGGCACGGCCGCATTCACGCCGCTTGCGCCGGAGCCGACCACCAACACGTCAGCGTCCATGCCGGCGCTCCAGCAGGAGGAGGAGAAGCACCCCGCCGCCCGCCTTGATCGCAGAGATCAGGCCGTAGGCCACGGCGATTGGGATCAGGGCGAACCCGTGGCGTGGGAGGAACCGCTCGGCGAAGTTAGGCGCTGCCTCGAGGATCGCGAGCATCACCACGAGCTTGCGCCGGAGACGGCTCCTCGGCCGCAAGACCGCCGCGGCAGCGTCGAGCCAGGGCAGCGCAATGGGGTGCCGGGTGGCGAACGCCAACACGGCCGCATCCGCCGGAGACGGCGGTGCGGCAAAAAGGACTGCGTTCGCGGCCACGTAGCGATCGACCATCTCGGGCGGCGGCGTCACTCCGAGCAGGTAGCGGGCGTAGCACGCCGCCTCTTGGCGGAGCAGTTCGTCGAGGCCCGCCGGCACGCTCGTCATGACCACGCTCCCGGCGGCAGGTCGTCCCCAGTCAGGCCCGGCTCGACTTCGCCCGGCCGCTCGCGGGATAGCTGTCTGGCAAGAACCAACAGCCAGCCGGCCGCGTACGAGGACCACCATGCCGTGTACGCGATGCCCGCCCCCATGGCGCCCCAGCGCGGCACCGTAGACCACGGAGGCCACCATCCCAACCCCAAGCAAGCAGTCTGCTCGCCCCAACGCCAGGATCGCCGCCGGCCAGGCGAAGGCCGCCGCCTGCACGCAGACACCCAGGCTGAACCACACCAACGCGGGATAGGCCGCCACAAAGGCCGGGCCCGTCGTCACCGCAATGGCCCACTTGCCCACGGTCACTGCCGCCACGAACAACACAGCCACCGGCACCAACGTCGCCCGCGACATCCCGGCCACCAGGCGCTTGAACACGTCCCGCCTGCCGGAGCCCAGCAGCCGAGCCAGCTCCGGGTACACGGCCTGGTACACGGGTCCCAGCACCCGCCCGATCAGCCCCGCGAACTGCCGTGCGACCTTCACCAGTCCGGCTGCTTCGTTCCCGCCCAGCCGTCCGACCACCAGCATGTCAGCCTTGTCCACCACCCCTCGCACCGTCGAGTCCAGATTGGTGGACAGGAGGAACCGCGGCAGGCCCGCGTGCTTGTCCAGGGCCGGTCGAGGCGAGCTGCGCCAGAACGTCCCGTGGCCCCGCCGCAACAGCTCCCGCGCGGTCAGGGCCAACGTCACGGCGCCGGCGGTGTACTCGGCCGCCACCCAGCACGCCACGTAGGTCGTCAGCCCGCCGTGCAGCCCAAACGCCGCCGCCGCCCCGACCATCCGGCAGAGCGCCGTCACGAGGCTTGTGCAGCCCAGCAGATCGAACCGGTCGAACAGCCGCAGGATCCCCGTCGGCGTGCTCGACACGTGGCTCAGCAGCACCAGGCCGCTGAGTGCCACCAGTCGGTTCGTCGCCAGATCCCAGTGCCACAGCCCGCCCACGCGCCAGACCGACGCCGCCACCACCGCCGCCCCCAGCACGGCGGTGCCGCAGTCCAGCAGGAAGCCCAGCTTGATCAGCGAGCGGAACGTCTCCACATCGCCATTGCCCAGGTCGTCGCTGCCGAACTTGACCATCGCCTGCCAGGACTTGAAGCTGAGCAGGGCCTCCACTGTGCCGGAGTACGCCTGGATCACCTGCAAGAGGCCGAACATCGCCAGACCCAGCCCGCGCGAAGTGAGGGCCAGGGTGACCAGGCCAAAGACCGAGGCCAGGGCGTTGGAGCTGAACAGCGTGGCGCTGTTCTTGGCTAGGCGCCGCACGAGCGGATTGCGCAGGAAAGGAAGTCTCGCCGACACTCGGACACGCCAGGGAGAGCGGCCGGGAGGGGCGCCGTCCGATGGGCCCGAAGCACTCATTGCGCCACCGCCCCGTCTCCTGCGGACCATCCGTCCGCGGCCCGCTGCCCGCGCCCGGGCCAGCGGCGTGGGTGAGCCGACCCGAGGTGGGGAGTATAATGCCGCCTCGGCCGAGCGTCAACGGACCCCCGCGGGCCGTGCTGGGGGCGCGGAATCCGGTTGCGGGTGCGGTGTGGCGCGGCCGGCTGGTGTACAATGGCGCGCGGTCTGGACGCGGCCGCGGCAGGCAACCGGTGGGCTCTGGAGCATACGGCCCCGTGTGCAGCGTCTGGTCCGTGACGTGGACTTGCTGTACCGTGAGTTGTTGGGCCGGGGTGCGGGCTAGCCGCGGAGGAGGAGTGGGGCGTTGGTTGCAGAGCTGCGACGCAAGCTGCCGGGGATGGTCGTGCGCGGCCTGGTGGGAGCGGTGGCGGGCGCCGTGGTGGCGGGTGGTCTGGTGGCGGTGTGGGTGCCGCGGACGTACGGGTCGCAGGCGACGCTGATCTTTCCGTTGCCGTCGGGGGCGTCGGTGAGCTCGCGGCTGGGGTTGCTGGGGGACCCGATGGGCGCGGGGACGGAAGTGCCGTTCGGGAGCGCGTTTCCGCTGAACACGTACGTGGCGGTGCTGAAGAGCGACCGGGCGCTGGCGGCGGCGGGACGGCAGGCGGGGCTGGACCGGGCGCTGGGTCTGGGGAGCGACGAGGCGGTGGCGGGGAGGATGCGGGGGTGGGTGGACGTGCGGCTGCAGTTGGACCGGACGATCAACATCACGGCGATCGCGGAGGGGACGCCGCGGGTGCAGAGCGTGCAGGACCTCATGCGGGGGGACGCTGCGGCGCTGCGCGACGAGCCGCGGCGGGAGCTGGTGGCGCGGATGGTGAGCGCGCTGATCGAGCAGATGGGTCGGATCGCGGACGAGATCCAGTTGGATGGGAACAAGGCGTTGGTGACGGCCTTGCAGCAGGATATCGCAGAGAGGAGCGCGGAGCTGGACGGTCTGCAGGAGCGCTACACGAAGCTGCTGGAGCGGACGGGGGTGGCGGATCCGCAGTCGACGTCGAAGTACGTGATGGACGCGCTGTCGAAGGCGGAGGACGGGCTGCGGGGGGCGACGGGAGCGCTGCACGAGGCGCTGCGGACGCGGTCGGCGACGGCGGCCGGGGTGGCGCGGGCGGCGCGGCTGGTGGACCGGCTGCCGGAGGAGGTGCCGTTCGTGGCGGAGCGGCGGAAGACGAACAACGCGGCGCGGGCGGCGGCGGAGCTGGCGCGGCTGCAGTATGGTCCGGAGAGTGCGCAGGTGGTGACGGCGGAGGCGGCGCTGGCGCAGAGCCGGCGGGAGCTGGAGCGGGCGGTGGCGACGGCGCAGGCGGGGTTGACGCCGGAGCTGATGGGTCTGGACGCGGAGCTCGCGGGGTTGCGGGTGAGGCAGGCGGAGGCGCAACGGAACGTGCACGCGCTGCGGGCGCGGCTGGTGCGTCTGCCGGAGGATCTGGTGGCGGTGACGAGCCTGCAGGCGGAGATCGACCGGTGCACGGCGGCGCTGGGGAACTTGAGCGGGCGGTTGATTCAGGCGGAGGGACAGTACAGCCAGCAGGGTCTGCGGTGGGTGACGCTGGACGCGCCGCGGGTGCCGCGGCGGAAGAGCGCGCCGAGCACGATGCGGAGCGTGGCGCTGGGCGCGGTGGCGGGTCTGCTGCTGATGAGCTGGAGCGTGTGCTGGCGGTTGTTCGGGGTCTTGTTGGTGCCGACGGCGGCGGAGCCCGAGCCGGGGTCGTGACGGGCGGGCCGGGCCAGGAGAGCACGAGTCGATGCGGTGGCTGATGGAGCTGGGGGTGGCGTTGGTGGTGACGGTGGTGGTGCGTCAGGTGGCGCTGGCGACGCGGTTCGTGGCGCGGCCGCACCACCTGGTGACGGCGCACGACAAGCCGATCGCGTTGCTGGGGGGAGCGGCGGTGTGTGTGTCGTGGCTGTTGCTGCTGGGGCTGCCGTGGGAGGCGGGGGGGTCGGGGTGGCGGGTGGGTTGCGCGGTGGCGATCACGGCGGTGGGGATGTGGGACGACAAGCGTCCGCTGACGCCGTACCAGAAGCTGGCGCTGCAGTTTGTGATCAGCGGGGTGTACCTGGTGGCGACGGCGGGCGTGCACGCGGGGACGGTGCTGGAGTGGCTGGTGCTGGTGTTCGTGATGAACGCGGTGAACGTGCTGGACATCATGGACGGGCTGTTGCTGACGAGCACGTTGCTGGGGGCGGTGGGACTGGGACTGGTGCCGGGTTGGCTGGGGCCGGGGACGGCGGCGGAGATCGGGACGTTCGTGGTGGCGCTGGTGGCGCTGTGGTGCTTCAACTGCCCGCCGGCGCGGATTTTCAGTGGGGATGCGGGGTCGTTGTTGTGCGGGTTTCTGTTGACGGCGTGGTGGCTGGAGCTGGGGCGGGGGGAGCCGCTGCGGGCGGCGGCGGGGCTGGGTGTGTTGGCGGTGCCGTTGTTCGAGGTGAGCCTGGTGATCGCGGCGCGGCGGAGTCGGGGGTTGACGCTGCTGGTGGCGACGCCGGACAACTTCTCGCTGCGGTTGCAGGACCGGTTGGGTTGGACGCGGTGGGAGGTGTTGGGAGCGACGGCGGCGGCGGGCGGGTTGTTGGCGTTGGCGCCGTGGGTCGCGGAGCACGCGGCGCGGGGGTGGTTCGCGGGGTATGCGGTGGCGGCGGTGGTGTTGTTCGGGGTGCTCTGGTGGCGGGTGTGGAAGATCCCGCCGGTCCTGGCCGACGAGCGCGCCGCCCGGGCGGCCGACGGCGCGGAGTGACGTCACCACACCACGCCGGTCCTGGGCACGGACGATCCGACTCGGGGAGGATCGCGGTCCCGACACCGCAATCAGCACCGCACCGGGCCTGCCGGGCTCCGGCCGGAGGCCGATGTGCGCAGGTGGTTGGCGATCGTCCTGGTGTGTGCCGGCAGTGCGCCGCAGGCGGCCACCGTGGCGGTGTTCACCGAGCCGGACTTCCCGTTCTACATCGCGAGTCCCGACTACGGCCCCGAGTTCGCGGCCGCCTGCCTGCGCCAGGCCGGCATCGAGTGTGACGAGGTTGCTGCCGCCGCGCTCGCGGACCCGGCCGCGTTCAACGCTGCGAAGTACCGCGTGCTGGTCCAAGCCTACGGCAACTCGTTCCCCGTCGCCGCCGCGGACAACGTGCGCGCGTTCCACGCCGGCGGTGGCTGCATTCTGGCCCTGGGCGGCGTGCCATTCTGCCATCCTTGCACGCTCGAGGGCGGCAAGTGGGTCGACAGGATCGACACGCTCGGCTGGAACTGGATCGGCCACGACCGGATCGGCACCGGGCTGTGGGGCGATGCTGCCAAAGTCGAGGAATTGGCCCATGCCGCAGGCGATCCGCTGGGGCTTGGCTGGCTCCCGCTCCCGCCGGCGCCGGGCTTGGTGGTACAGTTCCCGAGGCCGCCTCTAACCAACGCCGAGGCGGTCGCCGGGCGTCCGGCGGACGACCCGCGCCTGCTGCCGGAGGACACGCTGACGCCGGTGGTCTCTGCCTTCTCGGGCGGGAAGCCCGCCGGCGCGCCGGTCGCCATCGTCCACCACCACTGCCCGCAGTTCCGCGGCGCGCTCGACATTTGGGCGGGCTGCACGCTCGAACCGTCGTTCACTCGGCAGCAGGCTGAGCAGGTCGTGGTGGCGTCCTGCGCGTACCTGCTGCGGGCGGCGGGAGCCGTGGACGAGGAGCAGCGCCGTCGCATCGTGACGGCGGCCAAGCGGCGCTACGTCGCGCCGGTGTCCGCGCTGCCGCCGGCCGGCGCACCCTTCATCCTTCGCGGGCCGCTTCCGGCCAAGCGCCTGAGCGTGCTGGACGGCACAGACATGGACGCGGCCGAGCTGACCTGCACGCTCTCGCTGCAGGGCATCGTCAACCGCCGTCAGCCGCGGATCTACGTGATCGGCCAGTTCCAGGACCGCGACTGGATCGAGGTACTCGGGAAGCAGGGCATCACGGGCGAGGAGATGGCGAGCCTCGAGGCGCTGCTCGACCGGTACCGCAACGAAGTGGCCGGGGCGGTGATCACGGACCCGGCGCTCCCTGACACGGCGAACATCGCCACCATGCTGGCCGGACTGAAGCACGCGCTGGTGGCGACGCCGGAGCTGGCGGCCAGGCTGACGCTCAAGCCGGTGATGGACCTGCGCGGGCGGTGGGAGAGCGGGCTGGAGGCGTATGAGTGGGCGTTGCGCGAGCTGTGGCCGAAGCTGAAGCCGCGGGCGCTGGCGTGCATGGCCCCGAGCTGGGCCGCGCCGCGGGACTACCTGGTGCAGTTCCCGATCTTCACTTTCTGGCTCGACTGCCGCACGGACAAGCCGCTGTCGGCCGAGCAGGGCTCGTTCTTCGAGCGCGTGCTGGCCAGCCTGCCGCCGCGGACCGCGGTCTACGGCTGGTGGCAGGAGGGCGACACGGGCGGCATCGGCGAGTGGCGCGGCGTCCACGTCAGCTCGCAGTACGGCAAGATCACCGTCTGCACGGTGGGCGCCCACAACCTCAGCGTGCATGCCGGCATGCCGCTGCCGAAGCCCTTCCGACAGCTTCGTCCGCCGGCCGGCGGCCTCGACCGCAAGGTCTACGTCAGCTTCCTCATCTCGGACGGCGACAACTTCGGCATGAATCTGTACGCGGTCGTCGAGGCGCAGTGGCGGCAGCGGATGCGCGGCCGGGTGCCGGTGGGGTGGGGGATCTGCCCCACGCAGGTGGAGCTGACCCCGGCGCTGATGGACTACTGGTACCGCACCGCCAGCCCGATGGACGAGTTCATCGCGATGGACGGGCTGGGCTACATCTACCCCGACGACTACGGCGCGGCGTTCCGTGACCCCGGCGCGATGCTCGACGACTTCCTGCTAAAGCGATCCAGAAGCGCGAATCAGAAGAAAGCCCAGCCCCTCCGAAGAAAGGCGCAACAAAACTCGATGACGACGTGGTCACCCGCGTAAATCTTGGAATTTCCTGGGCGATGCAGGAAAATGCGATACTTACACCTACTGCAAGACGTGTGATCGTCATGGGACCGATGCACTCAAAGAAGGTTCAATATGTTTGAGTGGAAACACCATCCGCGGACGCCGGTGGAGCGGCCGGCGTTCTTGATGGTGGGCGTCAACGGGTTCGCCGTCGGGCCGGACCAGATCGCGCAGATCCTGAGCCAGCTCGGGCCCGACTACGTGGCGGTGCGGCCCGACGAGCTGTGCGAGCTGTATCGCCGCTGGAAGAGGCAGGGCGTCGACGCGCATCCCGCTCCCCGTCCGGCCCTGGACCTGACGCCCCCACCGGCTTCGGCAACCACTCGGCTCGAGGGCGGCGCGCTGATCGTGGCCGAGCACAGTGAGCGCCCGGCGGTAGTGGGCTGGTACACGGACCCCCGGGGCACGGCCTGGGTGCGGAAACGACTCCACCTGGACCCGCCGGCCGGCGCCCGCGAGGCCACCATCAAGGCCTTTGTGCGCGGGCGGGCCGGCAACCATGTGACGTTCCGGGTGAACGGGGCCGAGCACGTCGCGGTGTTGCCCGGCGCGAAGTGGATGTGGGTCGAGATCAGGGTGCCGGCGACCGAGCTCAAAGATGGCGAGAACGAGATCTGGTACACCGGCAATCCGGGCGGACGGCTGTTCACCGGTGGGGATCCGTCGCTGAATCTGGGCCACTCCGACTACGGAGCTCCCGGCACGTGGACGCCGCTTGGGGGCGAGCTGCTGATCACCGTCGACGTGCGCTGACGGCCCGGCATCCGACCACCGTAGGGCGTGCTCTTGGTTGCGTTCAAATGCCGGTGTGGGGCGGGCGCCCTCGCCCGCCGTTTCTCCACCAGGCAGCTCCCAGAGCGGATCGCGGGCGAGGGCGCCCGCGCCACAATGGGTTGGCGTGAGGCATTTGGACACACCCAAGAACACGCCCTACGCCGCCGAAGCGCGGGTCGGCCACCCAGGCGGACGGCCCGCCACGTCAACGCTCACCAGCCGGCGTAGTCTTGGGCCAGCTCCGCCGCGCCGCCGGGGAGGAAGCGGAGGAACACCGGCGCGGCGCTGAACGGCG
>JACPDV010000077.1 GCA_016183835.1 Armatimonadota bacterium | reverse complement strand
TTGAGCCGGGCGCCGCCGCACGCAACCCTGGCAGCCCGCTGCACGTCACGTTCGCGAACTTCAGCCAGGTGGCTCTCGACGGCGACGGCGGGCTTGACTTCCTCAACGTGGCGGCCGCCAACGCGGATGAGGAGATCGTCTACGATCCCTGGTTCTTCGGCCTGCAGGCCACCTTCCGGCGCTCCACTACGCTCTTCGGCGTGGCGGTGAAGAACGTCCCCACGTTCCGCACCGTGGGCGTCCCCAACGGCGTGCACAACGTGATCTTCCTGGGCACCGCGGGCGACGACGTGTTCCACGCCGACCAGTCCGGCGTCGACTCCGCGGGGGTGCACGTCGAGATCCCGGCGCCCACCTCGGCCGGCGAGCCCCAGTTCAACGTTCAGATTGATGGCGGCGAGGGCTCGGACACCAGCACCGCCGACCTCGACAGCCTCGGCAATCCCTTCACCGTCGGCGATACCGGCACTACCGGCACGGACGCCGTGAAGGCGAACGGCACCGATGGCAACGAGGACATCCACGTCGCTGGCGACATCGTGAGGATGTTCGGCTACAGCGGCGTGCGCATCGGGCCGGGGATCGAGGCGCTCGGCATCGACGCGATGGACGGTGACGACACCGTCGACGTGGCGCCGTTGCCGTTCACCCCGATCCAGGTCGACGGCGGCGCCGGCAATGACAGCTTCATCCTGGACCCGCTCTCGCTCCCGTTCCAAGTGGTAGGCGGCTCCTATCTCGTCCAGAGTCATGCGCCGGTGACCCCGATCAACTTCGAGCAGGAGACGGTGGTCGGCGGCAGTGACACCACGCCTCCGGTGATCAGCAACGTCCAGGTCGTGCCCTCGGCGCTGCCCGTCGCCGGCGGCGACATCCTGATCCGTGCCGACGTCACGGATGACAGCCCGCTGCCTGTCGTCCAAGCTGTCATCCAGTTGCCGGATGCGACCTACCTGGTGCTCGACATGGCCCTCGGCGCGGCCCGAGGTGCCACCGACGGCACCTACTCCACGGTGTGGCGGCTCGGGCCGAACCTCGCCGGGAGCCCGCTCACCTTCAGCGTGTCCACCTACGCGCAGGACGAGCCGGGCAACCAGGCAAGCTCGCCATGGGTCGACTACACGCAGCCGGCCGGGCGGTTCCTGCCTGGCGGCGTGGCCACCTTCGCGCTGGCCAACGTGCCCGCCGGGCCGGTCACGCCGCTGGATGTCGGGCTGGGGCTGTTCGACGTGTTCCGCTACGATCCCGCGGCCGGGCAGTACCGCCGCCTGTCGCCCACCGATCCGCTGAGCGTCGGCACCGGCTACTTCGTCCTCCACGGCGACCTGCCGGCGCCGGTGGCCGAGCCTGGTCTGCCGCCGGCGGGGGTGGAGAACCGCACGCTGGGCGTGGGCTGGAACCTGATCGCCTCCACCGGCGCCGGGCCGTTCCTGTGGAACCTGAACACCGTGCAGGTGCAGGTTGGCGCACAGGTCATGACGCTGGGCGAGGCGCAGGCGGCGGGGATCCTGCCGGGCTACGCCTGGCTGTGGGTGCCGCAGGGCAGCGTGGCGGGGCACTACGAGCTGATCTACGACCTGGAGGCCATCGCCGGTGTGCGGTCGGACGTGCCGCAGGGCGAAGCGATCTGGGTGCTGGCGTCGCAGCCGTGCGAGCTGCTCGTGACCGCGGAGACCTCCCTGCGGCGGAAGGCCGCGAGGTCCAGCGGCTGGGAGCTGTCGGTGGCCGCCGCCGGCGGGACGGTGAAGCTGGGTGTAGGCGGGCAGGGCGCCCTGCAGGCGGGTCTGCCGCCGGTGTCGCCGAACGGTGCGCGGCCGGCGGGCGTGACGCTGCTCGACGGCAGCCGCGCCCTGGCGGCCGACTTCAAGGCCGGCGGCAAGGACCGCTGGGAGTGGAGCCTGCAGGTCACGCACGGGAGCGGCAGCGAGGTGGCGGTGACCTGGCCGGACCTGCGCGCCGTGCCGGCGGGACTGAGCCGGACCCTGGTGGACGAGCAGACGGGCGCGAGCCGATCGCTGCGGCAGAGCAGCGGCTTCGTCTACCACCCGGCAGCGGGCGAGGCGTCGCGGCGGTTCCGGGTGATCGCCGAGCGCGGCGCCGCGGCCCTGCAGGTGCTGGGCCTCCAGACGCGCGGCGGTCGTGCGCGCGGGCTGGCCCTCTCGTTCACGCTCACCGGCCCAGCGCGGAGCACGGTGATGCTGCGCAGCCTGGGCGGCCGGGTGGTGGGCGTGATGGAGCAGGGCAAGAGCCGTGCGGCGGGGACGAATGAGCTGGGCTGGGCGCCGCGCGACACGCAAGGCCGGCCGCTCCCGCGCGGGGTGTACCAAGTGGAGGTGGCGGTCACCGACGACCAGGGCCGGCTGGCGCGGGCGATCGCGACGGTGGTGGTGGAGTAGGGCGGCGATGGACCACGATGAGGAGGAGCTACGGCCGCTGGCCGTTGACCTGCGTGAGCTGGAGGAAGCGTTCGAGAGCGGCTGGGAGGGAGTGCAATACTACCTCGACATCCAGACGGGCGACGTCGTGATGACCCTGCAGGAGGAGCGGGACTGCGCCGAGGAGGTACTCCTCGAGTGGCCGAGCGAAGCGGAGCCCAGCGAAGAGGCCCTCCTGGAAGCCATCGAGGGGCTCGAGCTGGAGAACTCCGAGCCTGATGGCGTGCTGCAGGCGATCTTCGTGGAGCGGGGGTTGGGGGATCGGTTCCGCGATATGGAAGCCTTCATCGACACGGTTGAGGACGAGCGCTTCCAGGACCTGCTCCTCCGTGCCATCCACGGGCGTGGGGCGTTCCGGCGGTTCAAGGACACGCTCTGCGAGGAGCCGGCGGAGCGGGAGCGCTGGTTCGCATTCGGGCCGGAGCGGAAGCGGGAGCGGCTGATGTGGTGGCTGGAGAGCCTTGGGATCCGGATTGTGGAGCGAGGGTGACTCGCACCAGCGTTGAGGCCAGTCTCTAGGCGGCAAGGACCGCCTCCTGGAGGACGCGATCGCGCATGGGGGGCTTGAGCGCGTCGGGCATCACCAGGTCGACCGGCCGGCCCAGCAGATCCTCCAAGCAGAGCGCCACATGCGCGAAATGGAAGAGCCCGATGGGCCGGCTGAACTCCACCAGGAAGTCGATGTCGCTCTGGACTTCGGCCTCGCCGCGCGCCACCGAGCCGAAAACTCGAAGCGTAGCCACCCCAAGCTCGTCCAGCTCATGGCGGTGCTGGGCCAGAATGGATCGGATCGCTTCCACGGTCATGGCCGTCCTCCGGGGCCAAGTATGCCGTAGTGGTGGGCGCCCGTCCAGTGGTGCGATCCCCACGCGGGTTGACCCATACCCATCCGGCGGTATAATCCGCCGCGAAGGGGCAACGCTTCACTTCTGAGCCGCGCAGGAGAACCCGCCCGATGTCCCACGCCACCCTCACCGCCAGCCTGATCGCGCCCTACGGCGGACGGCTGATCGACCTCTTCGCTGCACCCGAAGAGCGCGCCGAGCTGCTCGTCGGCGCCCGCGAGATGCCCTCGCTCCAACTTCGGCCGCGCCAGGTCTGCGACCTCGAGCTGCTCGCCACCGGCGGCTTCTCGCCCCTCGAGTGCTTCATGGGCGAGGCCGACTACCGCCGCGTCCTGGCCGACATGCGCCTCGCCGACGACACGCTCTTCCCCATCCCTGTCACCCTTACCACCGGCGACCCCAAGCCCTTCCCGCTCGGCGGCGAAATCGCCCTGCGCAGCCCCAAGAACGAGCTGCTCGCCGTGCTCGCGCTGGACGAGGTGTATGCCTGGGACAAGCGCGAGGAGGCGAGCCTGGTCTGCGGCACCACCGACGTGGCGCACCCGCTCGTGGCCGAGATGGAGTCGTGGGGCGGGTGGTGCCTGGCCGGCCGGCTCCGCGTGGTGGACCTGCCGCCGCATACCGATTTCGCCGAGCTCCGCCGCACCCCCGCGCAGGTGCGCGAGCTGCTCGCCGAGCGAGGGCTCAGCCGGGTGGTGGCCTTCCAGACTCGCAACCCGCTCCACCGCGCCCACGAGGAGCTGACCAAGCGCGCCGCGGACGAGGTCGACGGGGGGCTGCTGATCCACCCGGTAGTGGGCCTCACGAAGCCCGGCGACGTGGACCACTACACCCGCGTGCGCAGCTACAAGGCGCTGGTGGAGCGCTACTACGACCCCAACCGGACCGTGCTCAGCCTGCTCCCGCTGGCGATGCGCCTGGCCGGCCCGCGCGAGGCCGTGTGGCACGCCATCGTCCGCCGCAACCACGGCGCTACCCACTTCATCGTCGGCCGCGACCACGCCGGTCCGGGCAAGGACTCGCAGGGCAAGCCGTTCTACGGGCCGTACGACGCGCAGGAGCTGCTGGCGAGCGTGGCCGACGAGGTCGGCGTGGGGATGGTGCCGTTCCAACAGATCACCTACCTGCCCGACGAGGACCGCTTCGAGCCGGCTGACCAGGTGCCCGCGGGCGCCCGCACGCTGGACCTCTCGGGCACGCAGGTGCGCGACGACTACCTCAACGCCGGTCGGCTGCTCCCGCCCTGGTTCACCCGGCCGGAGGTGGCGCGCATCCTGGCGCACGCCTATCCACCGCGCCAGCGGCAAGGGTTCTGCCTTTGGTTCACCGGCCTCCCGTCCTCGGGCAAGTCCACGGTCGCCGACCTTCTCGTGCCGCGCCTGCTCGAGTTCGGCCGGCAGGTGACCGTGCTCGACGGCGACGTGGTCCGCACGCACCTCTCGAAGGGGCTGGGCTTCAGTAAGGACGACCGCGACGTCAACATCCTCCGCATCGGCTTTGTGGCGAGCGAGATCGTGCGCCACAATGGCGTGGTGGTGTGCGCGGCGGTGAGCCCCTACCGGGCCACGCGCAACCAGGTGCGGTCGATGCACCCGGGCGATCACTTCGTGGAGATCTTCGTCGACACGCCGGTGGAGGTGTGCGAGCAGCGCGACGCCAAGGGGCTCTACGCGCAGGCGCGGGCGGGCCGGATCACCGGCTTCACCGGCGTGGACGACCCCTACGAGCCGCCGGCGTCGGCGGAGATTGTGCTCGACACCGTGGGTCTCTCGCCGGAGGAGAACGTGGGGCGGATCATCGACTACCTGGTCGAGCGGCGGTTCCTCTCGGCGAACGGGTGGATGGACGACGACGAGGGCTGACCACCGAGCCCGAGACGTCGCGCCGTAGGGGCGGCATTCATGACGCCCTCCGGTCGGGCCTGTGGGCAGCGCCGCAGGGAGCGGCACGCTCACGGCGCGCAGCGCCCGGCGTGTTGGCCGCGCCCCGTCACGCAGAGGGCGTCATGAATGCCGCCCCTACATGAGAGAGGCCTCGATGAACATCCTCCTGCTGACCATCGACTCCCTCCGGGCCGACCACCTGGGCTGTTACGGCTACTCCCGGCCCACCACGCCCAACCTGGACTCGTGGGCGGCGGACGCGGTGGCCGTAGACCGCTTCTACTGCCCCGGCGTGCCCACCACGCCGGTGTTCACCTCGCTCCTCACCGGACAGCTCCCGCTCAACCATGGCATCGTCTCGCACCGCGGCGGGATGTCGCCCCGCGCCGGCTACCCCTGGCTCCCCGCGCTGCTCCAGCACGCCTGTTACACCACCACCGCCGTGGACAACATCAAGCGCCTCCTGCCCTGGTTCACCGACGGCTTCGAGTACTACATCGACCCCAGCCACCGCCACGGTCACATTTGGTCGGCCAGCACGCAGACGCTCAACCAGCGCACCATCCCCTGGCTTCGCGGCCACGCCGGGAAGGAGCCGTTCTTCCTCTTCGTCCACGGCTGGGACGCCCACACGCCCTACCTGCCGCCGATGGACGTGCGCCACGCGTTCTACCCCGGCGACCCCTGTGATCCGGCTTGCGACAGCATGCGCATGTTCCGCCGGCAGTACTTCCACGTTCGCTCCGCCGACTGGCTGAAGCAGCTCTGCGACGACCTGGGTAAGCCCGGCCCCATCACCGACGTGGACTACCTGGTGGCGCTGTACGACGCCTGCCTGCTCCACATGGACCGCCACGTGGCCGACCTGCTGAGCGTGCTGGACGAGAGCGGCGTGGCCGACGACACGCTGGTCCTCTTCCTCGGCGACCACGGCGAGATGATGGGCGAGCACGACATCTACTTCGACCATCACGGGCTGTACGAGGGCAACATCAACCCGCCCCTGCTGGCCCGCTGGCCGAACGGCGGGATCGCGGGCGGCCGGCGGATGGGCCAGCTCGCACAGCACCAGGACCTGGCGGCGACCATCCTGTCGGCGGCGGGGCAGGCGATTCCGGAGCGGATGGACGGTTTCGACCTGCTGCCGCTCCTCCGCGGGGAGAACAACCAGCCCGTGCGGGAGTGGCTGACGAGCGAAGAGTGTACCTGGCAGGCGGCGTGGGCGATCCGCGATGCGACGCACAAGCTGATCCTGGCGCGCGGGCCGTCGCTGCACAACCAGCCGGGGGCCGAGCTGTACGACCTGGTCAACGATCCGGGCGAGACGACGAACCTGTACCTGACGGAGTACGAGGTGGCGGAGGCGCTGGAGCGGCGGCTGGAGGGGTGGATCGCGGAGCGGGTGGCGGCGTTGGGGATCGAGGGGGACCCGGTGCGGCACGAGAACATCAGCCTGGGGCGGCGGTGGTTTGAGTGGTTGGAGGGGCGGAAGGGGTAGCTACGCGGGAGGATCCCTGTCCCCGGCGGAAGTTGGCAGTAGGCGGCATCAGCCGGCTTGCAGACGGTGGCTCCTTCCGCCGGCCTGTCGGGTTGGGATGAGCCGCGCCCTAGGGTCGGTCAGGGGGAGTGATTGGAGTCCCGGGAGCCCCCTCCCCTGCGAAG
>JACPDV010000301.1 GCA_016183835.1 Armatimonadota bacterium | reverse complement strand
GAGGGAGGCGGAACCGGATCCGGCTCCGGAACCCCCTCCCCGTTGACGGGGAGGGCTGGGGTGGGGTTCTCGCGCGTGCTTTTCGCGACTCGCGCCCGCTTTCTCGCCTTCTTCTTGCTCACCATCGCCTCCCGAACCGCGCCCCGCCTGGCACCAGCACCCCGCCCCGCTCCACCGCAGGCGCCTCCCAGCGCTGCAGCATCCAGTCCTCAACGCTGCCCTCGATGTGCCCGCCCACCACCGCGTCACCGCCCAGCTCGCCCTCCGCCGCCCGCACCGCCATGCACAAGCTCATCACGCAGTCGTCGTGATAGCCCACCGGCGCCGAGTAGGTGGCGTGCCCCTCCGCCGTCTCCTGCCGCTCATAGCTCAGCAGCTCGTTCACCAGCACCTTCCCAAGTGGATCGCTCTCTGGCCACAGATCCAGCCGGTGGAACTCGATCGCCGCCGCAAGCTGCTGCACCAGCGGCTCTTTGCTCTGCCCGGTGGTATTGAACAGGTCCACCTTGATGTGGTACTTGCTGGCCATCCAGGCCATGTAGACCCCGCCGAAACTGTTCTCCTCGCCGATGCTCCGCCGCGGCTGGAAGTGTAGGATCACCCGCGCCAGCCGGTTGATCGGCTCTTCGTCCGGGATCCGCCCCCAGCGATCGAGCCAGACCAGCGACAGCGTGCCGTCGTCCAGCTTCTCCAGCACGGTGATCACCGTGTAGTCCGAGCCGGAACGGGCGAAGTCGATCCCCACGTAATAGTCAGCGCCGGGGATCGGGACCGGCAGGCCGTCCTTCCCCACCTGCCGCTTGGCCAGCTCGCAGAGCTGCACGTCTCGGAAGACCTGCCCCACATCGTCCACGAACGCCGCGGCGATCTCCTGCTGAAACACGTTCTCCGGCATCGAATTGCGCAGGTCGTCGATCTCCGCCTCGATGTTGGGCAGCGTGGGGTTCGTCCAGGTCGGCATCGACCAGGATCGGTACGCCGCGTCCTGCACATCGCCGCTCTGCCCCCGCAGCCAGTAGCGGTAGAACCAGCCCCGGCGCCCCTTCGGCGTGCTGATCGCCAGCAGCCAGCCGTTGCAGTCCATCAGCATCGGCCGCAGGACGTTCTCCACGGCGTAGTCGGGCACGAACGCGGCCTCGTCCACGATGATGCCCACCAACCCGGTGCCGGCGCCGCGGAGGTTGTCGGCCTGGTCCAGCGAGCCCACCAGCACCCGGCCGCCGCCGGTCAGCTCGACCGTCATGTCGCTCTGGTGGACCGCGCGATACTGCGCCGGCAAGTTGTTGAGCAGATGCGCCCAGACGCCGTTCTTGGCGGTCTTGTAGGTCGGCGCGGTCAGCATCACCAGGCCCTGCTCGGCGTTCGCCCGCTCGACCGCGGCATGGCTGGCCAGGAAGCTCTTCCCCCATCGGCGCCCGTTGCAGACCGTCTTGAAGCGGTGCGCGTCGGCCTCGATCTCCTGCTGCGCGGGGTAGAGCGAGAACTTCCAGTCCACGTGCCGCGCGGCCTCGCGCCGCTCTTCGGCCTGCGCAAACAGGTTCGCCGGCAACTGTACGGGCGCGATTGATCGCGCCCCCCCGCGCTTACGCGGCATCGGTCTCCCCTGCGGGCGCCGGCGGCGCCGGCGGGTCCTGTCCCGCGGCCAGCCAGGGCAGCAGCCCCGGCCGGTGCGCCGTCACGAACGCCACCAGCTCGTCCGCCAGGTTCCCCTCCGCCAGCTCCGCCTCCGCCGCCTCGCGCTTCACCTGCAGCTCGGCGTGCTCGATCTTCGCCGGCGCGATCGCCCCGCTCAGCAGGACCCTCGCCAGGGCCGCGATGGAGGCTGCCAGCTTCGCCTTGATCTCCGGGTCCTCGGCCTGCTCCCGCGCCTCCTGCAGGTCCATGATGGCGATCTGCGCCTCGGCCGTGGCCATGTCGGCTGGCGACAGATCCCCGGCCGCCGTCACCACCGCCCGCCGCGTGACGAACCGCTTGCGCCACTCGGCCAGCATCGGATCCACGTGCTTGCACTTGTGGTTGCTGATCTGCGGCTGGTCGGCCTCGACGCGCCACCGCAGCCAGAGCTGCGCGGCGATCTCCTCCTGCGTCATGGTCGGGCTGATCAGCTCGCCCTCCAGCCAGTCGTACGCCTCGGGCTGGGTCTGCGCCAGCCGGCACAGGTCGCACCGCGGCTGCCAGTGCCCGGTGCGCAAGAGCGGGTGCTCGCGAAACTCGGCGGCCAGATCGTCAGGCATGGTTCACCTCGGCAGTGCGGCGATGGCCTTGCGCGTGCTCTCCGACAGGTACCGCGCCCCGCCCGGGATGCGGAAGTCCACCCACATCTCACCCTCGCGCAGGCTCCCGCCGAGCATCCCGAACGCCGCCTGGGTCAGGTCGATTCCCGCGTTCGCCCGCGGCGGCGCGCTCGGGCCCACGTCGATCACCGGCACCTCGAGCTGCAGCCGGGTGCGCCGGTTGTAGACGCGCACCATCGTCTGCCACGGCACGATCGGCAGCGGGCTGCCCTTGCAGCTCTTCACCTTCGGCAGGGGCATCGGCAGCGCGCAGCCGAGGATCCCCGGATGCCGCTTCGTACTCACGCCGCTGGCGGTCTCACCGCTGTCCAGCGGATCGTTCGCCCCGCCGAACCAGGTCGCCCGGCAGTTGCGCACCACCAGGTCGGCCCCGTCCACCAGCACCACGAACACGCTGGAGTAGGCGCCGGAGCCCGCCAGCACCGGAAAGCCCTGCGGGTTACGGTACATCTCAGGCTCCCAGCCCGATCCGGCTCATCAGCTCGTCGCGCGCCGACTGCGGGCCGAACGCGATCCGCAGCGGG
>JACPDV010000300.1 GCA_016183835.1 Armatimonadota bacterium | reverse complement strand
CGTGGCGCTCCGGCTGCGCGCCCCGGAGCGCGAAGACCTGCCGATCTTCGTGACGTGGTTCAACGACCCCGAAGTGCGGCAGTACCTGTCGATGTTCGCGCCGATGTCCCTGGCGCAGGAGGAGCGCTGGTTCGAGGGCCTGCGCGACCGGACAGACGACTTCCATTTGGTGATCGAGATCCAGCAGAAGGGCACCTGGCGGCCCATCGGAAATTGCGGGCTCCACAACTGGGATAAGCGCAACCGCAAAGTCACTGTGGGCATCGCCATCGGCGAGAAAGACTGCTGGAGCCACGGCCAGGGCACGGCCGCGCTCAAGCTGCTGCTGGCGTTTGCCTTCGACGAGCTGAACGTGCACCGCGTCGAGCTGAATGTCTACGACTTCAACGCCCGCGCCCGCCGCTGCTACGAGAAGGTCGGTTTCCGGCTGGAGGGCGTGAGGCGGCAGGCGGTGTTCACCAGCGGGCGCTACCTGGATGTGCACGACATGGCCATCCTCGAGGACGAATACCGGGCCGGAGTGCTGAGCCGGAGTTGACCCCCTGGTCCCAGCCGTATGCAACTTGCCGGCCTGCGCGTCGTCTGCGATAATGGGCGCGTGCCAGCGCCTTGGCTGGAGGGAACCATGCCGCGGGTACGGTTGTTGGTGGGGGCGGCCACCTTGGTGTGGCTGGTCGGCTGTGGCAGCCATGGCGGGCCCTATCTGCCGCTGGCTCCGGGCGGGAACGGCGGGAACGGGGGCGGCGGCAACGCGTTCGTGCCCTTCACCTTCGATGCCGGCGTCTTTGCGCCCGGCGCGTTCCGGCGCAACGGGCTCGACACGCGCGGCGCCGTGGCCGACGGGCTGCACGCCTCCAACCTTCTCAGCCAGTTCTTCGTGCCCACCCGCTCGCCCTTGACCGAGATCATCAGCGAGACCCGCGTCGACGAGCTGTGGTTCTGGGACGAGGAGCAGCCGGTCGAGGACACGGTCACCATCACCGGCCTGGCGCACCGCGAGACCACCGACCCCACCTACCTGCTCGAAGAGCGGCACGAGGTGGGTCTCGACCGCGACCTCCGGGTGGTGGCCTTCCAGCAGGGCCACGCCACGGCGTACCAGGAGGAGGGGCTGACCCCCACGTGGGAGCGCGGCCACCCGGCCTACGGGCGCACCCAGACGACCTACGACGAGGACGCGGCCGCCCACACCTCCACCGGCACCTGGCAGAACTACCAGGAGGAGACTGACGGCTGGATCGGCGCCAGCGAATCGCAGTGGACGCACCGCCTCGACCCTGACAACGGACTGCCCTTGACCACCACCTCCGACGGCCAGAGCCTGTGGCAGGACGCCTCGGGCTACTGGGTGCTGGACAAGTACCACTACGTGGACACCTGGGGCGAGGACCCCTTTTTCCCGGCCGACCCGAACGACCCGTGGGCCAACTGGGTCGTGATCTCCACCGTCGGCACGACCGAAGAGACCTCCAGCGACGGCACCCGCTGGGTCACCACGTACGAGGCCGACGGCACCATCCGCTCCGAGTACTACGGCCCGCACGGCGAGTTCTGGGCCTCGTCCACTGGCAGCGGCGACGACGAGCTGTGGTACGACTCCGGCGGCGACTTGTTCGACGACGGCTCCGACGGTGGCATCTGGTACGAGGACGGCGGCTACGTCTACACCAACGAAAACGGTTTCGAGTGGGTTGACCAGTCGTTCTTCGGCGACTCGCCTCACTTCGTCTGGGACGCCCTCGCGCAGGAGGCCCGGCCGACCGCCTACCAGGACACGCCGCACCTCGAGTACGCCTGGTACGACCTCTACGCCGGCGCCGGCGGCGGCGAGGACACGGCGGACGGCGGATGGGTCTGGGTGGACGGCGCCTACGAGTGGGTCGGCTCGTCGTACTTCGGCGAATCACCCCACTTCGTCTGGAATGCCGCCGGCGAGCAAGCCGAGCAGGTGTCCGGCTATGCGCAGTCGCTGCACATGCACGACGATGCCACCGCCTACTGGACGCCCGACCTCAACGGCTGGCTGTGGGTCTACGACGCCGACACCGGCACCTTGCCGCAGGCGTGGCGCGACCTGTACTTCGGCGATGGCGGCGGCGGCGGTGGCGGCGGCGGTGGCGGCGGCCAACTGCCCTCCGGCGGCTGGGTCTATAGCGAGGAGTTCGGCTTCCAGACCGTGGACGATGACTTCTTTGCCGACGCCCCCCACTTCGTCTGGGATGCGGACGCACGCGAGGCGCAGCCGGCGAGCTATGACAACACGCCCCACCTCTCGCCGGTCCACACGGCCTACTGGATCCCCGACCTCAACGGCTGGCTGTGGGTGGCCGACGCGGACTGGAGCACCGTGAACGACGCCTGGCGCGCGCTGTTCCCCAACCGCGACACCGCGCTCGGGCGCAGCCGCGCGGGGAAGCACCCGCCCAAGCCGAGCCGGCAGGCGGGCCACCAGCGCGCGCGCCGCGGCTCGCCCGGCGCTTCGTTCGTCAAAGCCGTGCACGTGGGCCGGGCGCGGGGGCACTACGTGCCGGGCCGGCAGAAAGTCCACCAGCGCCGTTACCCGCTGCGCGCCCTGCCGCCGCTCAGCTTCTGGGGCGAGCAGCATCGCGCCCGGCACTGAGCCGAGCCGGCCCGCACCCGCTCCGCGCAACCTGTGATCGCTCCTCGACGGACGGCCCTGCGTGGACTCATAGTGAGCCAACGCAGGGAGCTGGGTCCCAGATCGTGAGAAGGGACCCCCATGAAGAACATCACGTGTCGCAGAATGCTGAGCTCGATCGCGTTCGCCGCCTTCCTCTTCGCGGGACTGGCGGGCGGCACCGCGTGCAGCGATGCCGACGACAACGGCCCGTTTGCCCTCTTCCGTGCCATCCTCCGCGCCAACCAGGAGGTGAACAACCCGGCCTCCAACGCGGAGGGCCTGGGCACGGTGCGAGTCTTCACGAACCGGGCGCAGATCGACGTCGCGATGACCCACAGCGGGCTGACGAACGTCACGGCCGCCCACATCCACTTCGGCGACCTGGGCGTGAACGGCTCGCCGATCTTCACGCTGTTCAACGGTACCGGGACCTTCGCGTCGCCGTTGACGCGGACGCTGTTGCCGGGCGACTTCGTGCCGGTGCCGGGCCTGGCCACCTTCGCCGATGCTGAAAACGCCATCCAGACCGGGCGCTGCTACCTGAACGTGCACACCGCCGCCTTTCCCGGCGGAGAGATCCGCGGGCAGATCGGGCCGGCGAACCTCGACGCCGCGCTCGACGGCGTGGAGGAGGTGCCCCCGGTGACCACCGCGGCCCTCGGCACGCTCACCATCAACGGGAACGGCGGTCAGGACACGTTCACCGTCGGGCTC
>JACPDV010000299.1 GCA_016183835.1 Armatimonadota bacterium | reverse complement strand
CTTCCAGAAGCTGCGCATCACCAACTGGTCGCGCTGCCCGAACTGGGAGGCAGCCCGCGGGCCGCTGTGCGTCCAGGTGCGCCGCTGGGGCTTCCCGCACAGCCCGTTGCACCCGGTGTTCACGCCGTCGCGCGTGCACATCGACGTGACCTACACATTCTTCGCCGGACTGCCGTGGTTCTCCAAGCGCAGCGAAATGACCGTGGTCCAGGACTTGTCCATCGCCGCTCTGCGCGACGACGAATGGGTCTTCTCGGGCTTCCCGTTCACCGATCCGCTCTGGCTGGATGCCGCGGGCACCGTTCACGAAGGGCCGGTGCCCGACGTGCAGCACCAGCAGATGCAGGGCCTCGGCTACTTCAACCGCGACAGCCGCGACGCGTTCATCGCGCTGTGGCTGGACCTCTCCGCCGAGGGGTTCGACGGCCTGCAACGCTGGGCCAGCCCGGATCACTACTACCGCCCGCACGGCCATTGCTGGTCGCGCTACCCGGTCGGTCATTCCCAGGTCTTGCGCGCCGGCACGGTGCTGCGGCAGTGGAATGCGTACCTGGTGGCGCCCTACTTCGAGCCCGGCGGCGCGGCCGCCATGGGCCGCTCCCGCGGCGACGTCCTGCGCGGACCCATCTACGGCGATGAAGACGGCCCGACCGTGGTCGGCGCCCTGCGCTCCCGGCTGTTGCACCCACTCCAGGTGGTGGCGGCCGACCCGCCCGCGGTCACGGCCACGGTGGCGGGCGCGCTCGCCCGGCCTGGTGAGGGCGAGGCGGAGACCGATCTCAAGCGCATCCTCTGGGCGGCGCTGCGCGAGGTGTTCGACGCGCAGTTCTACCAAAACAGCGCCAACGTCTACGACATGGGCTACGTCTCCGACCTGCGGCTGCGTGGTGACATCGTGACCGTGTTGGTCACGATGCCCCACCGTGGCCGGCCGATCCACAGCTTCATCGGCGACCCGATCCGCGAGCGGCTGCTGCAAGTCGAGGGAGTGCGCGAAGTGCTGATCGAGGGGACGTGGGAGCCGGCGTGGGCCACGTGGCGGATGACGGAGGAGGGTAGGGAGGCGATGGGGGTGCCGTGGGGGTAGCCAACTCTCACCCTCGTTCGAGCCGCCGCAGCAAGTACTCTATGTAGTCACGGAACGCGCCGTAGCTGATGTCCGGCGGCGCACCGTGGTCCAGCTCGGGGAGGTAGCCGCCGTCGTCCATCAACGGCATCACCTGGTCCACCTCGGTCCGCATCGCGTCGCCGCCGCGTGCCACGGCCCGCTTGTCGATGCCGCCGCCCATCGCCAGCGCGTGCCCGTACTCCCGCCTCACGGCCACCACGTCCATGCCCGCCGCCACCTCGAAGGGCCACAGGAAGTTGATTCCGGCGTCCAGCCAGAGCGGGATCAGCTCGGTGATGTCCCCGTCGCTGTCCAGCCCGATGTGCTCCACCCCGCGCGAGCGCAGCCAGTCGATGACCCGCCGGTAGTGCGGCATGGCTACCCGCCGGAACAGCCGTGGATCGATCAGCGACGCGTGGTTGTGAGCCATGTCCTCCCAGAACCAGAACACGTCCACGGTGGCGTGCTCCATCACCGCCTCGGTCACGCGGATCATGAGCTCGGCGGACCGGCCCATCATGCGGTCGACCAGCGCCGGCTGGTCGTAGAACGCCAGGCAGAGGTTCTCCAGCCCCATCAGGTTCCGCAGTGCGCCGAAGAACCCGCCCCAGCGTCCCGGCCAGACCCGCCGCGGCAGGCCGCTCTCCTCGGCGTAGGCCGCGTGCCCGCGCCAGGGCGCCGGGAGCCGCCCGCTGAGGCTGGGCTGCAGCCTCTCGGCACAGAGCTGCTCAAAGTCGGCCTCAGTCTCCACGGGGAAGCGCAGGAACTGCGGCATGGACTGGTCGGCGTGCTCCTTGAATTCGCGCAGCAGGATGCCCTCGTGGTTCACGTAGACGCGCGTGGCCTCGTCCTCCTCGACCACTTCGTAGGCGAACGGCGGCTGCGGGCCGTAGTAGGGCGAGAGCTCGAAGTAGCCGTCGGTGCCGAAGACCTCGGGCAGCGGACGGCCATCCCAACCCTGGCCGCGCCACTGCTCGGCCGTTTCGGTCCACATCCAGCCCGACACCACAAAGGGTGGGTGGGCCGGCTGGAAGGCGAGCGTCTGGAGGAATCGGTCGCGGGCGGTGCAGGTCACATCACGGCTCCCGCCGCTCGGTTGGACTCGGCCCGGCGCCTCCCTTCGTGCTCGACCGGGTAACCGTGTCGACAGCAGCGCAGCGGCGGTACCGCCGCGGTCTAGCGGTACTGCTTCACCGCCTGGAGCCGCAGCCGGTACTCCCCGACCGACTGGTCATCGAAGGTGAAGCGCACTCGGCTGCGGCCGGGGCGCAGCACGGGGGCCGGACCCGTCGGTTGGCACCGGCTCCGCACCCGGCCGTCGCGCCCGTAGACCACGGCCGGCCCGCTGCCCCGGTACGCCAGCCTCTCGCCGGTGCCGATGGTGGCCGGGAACGCCAGCGGCTGGCCGTTGACCACGAACTCCGGGTGCCGCACGCCGCCGACCTCGCGGCTGACCTCGATCGCATCGAGACAGCAAGCGACGGTTCGGCCCGCCGGGATGCTGTTGAAGAAGACGATCAGGTACTCGATCTTCGCCAGGTCGATCCGCCCGCCGTCGCCCAGGGCGAACTCCACGCGCTTCCAGCCGGTGAAGTCCACCGGAGTGACCAGGTCCTGCCAACCGCCCGCGGTGTCGCGCAACTGGAGCTTCAGCGATTCACCGCCGCCGTCGCCATGCACCCACAGCGCCAGCCGGCCGTACGACGAGAGGTCTTGGGCCGGCGCGAAGCGGCGTCCGCGCGCGCACCAGCCCGCCGCGTCGCCGCGGGTGCTGACAGCCCGCAGGCGCAGACTGCCCTGCCCGACCTTGACCGGCTCCGTCACCCGCTCGAGCGTCACGGTCACGCCCGGCTTGACCGCGACCTGCTTGTCCTGGTCGTCGTAGACGTACTGCGTGTAGTGGTTCCCTGGCGCGTCGGCGAAGCCGGCGTCGTCCTCGCCGGACTCGAGAATGAGGGGCTGGCTGGCCTCGGAACTGCCCGGCGGCGCCGTTGCACGCTCCACCGTCAGGTCCACCGCGAACGCCGCGGGACCCGCGTCGGGCCGGGTGACCAAGTCCCACTCGTTCTGCCTGCCGTCCAGCGCCCAAATCGTGCGCGGATCGTCGTACTCGGTGCGCAGCAGGCGGGTGTCTGCCCGCGGGCTGCGGCCGGACCGCGGCGTGCCTTCGCTGATCACCGTGACCCGGGCTCGGGTCCGCACCTCCGCCGGGCCTTCGCAGGTGAAGCCGAGCGCATTGGCTCCCGCGGCCAGAATAGGCGCCGCGCCCTGCGGCGCCACGCGCGCGATCACCTCGCCGCGCTCGTCGCGGACGATGGCCTCGCCCGCGCCCTCGTACTCCAAGTACTGCCCGCTCTCCAGCGACACCGGGAAGCTGAGTCGCCGCTCGCCCACGGATACGGTCGGGTTGGTCAGCTTGATCTTCAGCACAGGCAGCGCTTTGACCGGGCCGAAGTAGCATGCCACCGGCCTCTCGACGGGCAGCTCGTTGGCGTAGACGTTGAAGGCCCCCACGCGCCCGCGCACCAGCGGCGACCGCCCGACCTCGCACGGCCCGCCGTAGGGCCAGACGTAGTCCTGGTGGCGCTGGGCGTCGCGTTCCCGCAGGAGCAGCTCGACGTAGCGCCAGCCGGTGAAGTCGACCTCCACGTAGTGGTCGTCCCACACCGGGTAGTTCTCGCGCGTGTTGTTGAGCTGGAAGTTGAGCAGCTCGCCCTGCCCGTCGCCGTGGATCCACACGCCGAGCGCGCCGGCCTGGCCGAGGTCGAGCGGCGGGTCGAAGACCCGGCCCAGCTTGGTCCAGGCGCCCCGGAAGGATGCTGAGGAGTTGGTGGCGACGAAGCCGCTCACGGTGGTCTGCCGGGTGGGTTCAGCCGTGGTGTGCAGACTCTGCTTGACGCCCTCGGCCGTGGCGCGCACGGTGAGCTGGTCGGGCTTGGCGAAGTCGGCCACCACCACGGCTGCGGGCGAGTCGTACGGCCGGCAGGCGTACAGCACCTCGATGCGCAGCTTCAGCGGCTGGGCGGCGTAGCGGTTGCGGACCTGCCAGGTGTCCGCTCCGTTCGTCACCTTGTGCGCCGCGCAGTCGGTGGGGCGGAACTGCCAGGCGCCGTCGGCGGCCTGTCCCAAGCGGAACTGCTCGCCGGGGGTCCGCAGCTTCTCCAGCACCGCCGGAGCGAAGTAGCGCGCCAGGCGCAGGCGCTCGTAGCGGCCGAGCATCGTCAGGTATTCGTCCTGCCGGGCATTGGGCGGCGCGGCCCCGGTGCCGACGCCCTGCAGGGACGACGAGTGATCCCAGCCCAGGCACTTGCCGGCGAAGTACTCCATGTCCTCGGGGAACATCCCCGCATGGTCAGCCGTGGGGCCGGTGACCACCCACCAGCCCATGTGTCCCGGCAGCATTTCGCCGGTTGCGTAGGTTGCCAGGCTGGCGCAGTGCAGATCGTTGAACCGGTTGAAGCCCCACGTGGGATGATCCCAGGCGCCGACGCGCGAGTGGAACGGCCACGCGCCCCAGGAGCCCGAGCTGGATTCCACCAGCACCCGGCCCTTGAGCCGGCCGAAGATGGCCTGCTTCATCCGCGCCACCGCGTGGGCCGTCTTCATCCCCTCGGAGCCGTCCATGTAGATCATGTCGAAGCCGCAGGTGTTGTAGACGTTGGCGATGCAGGCGGCCAGTTCGTCCACCAGCGTGGTAGTCTCGTCCGGAATGTAGGAGCAGTAGCTGGCCACCAGGTGGTCGGCGGCGGCGCCCTGGGGATGTTCGGCCGGCCGCGTCCGCCATTGCCCGCGCGTGCAGCCGGTGAACCCGTACGGCGGCTCGGCGCTGATCCCGGTGTAGGCGATGATCTCGTCGCCCACCTGGATCGTGTTGCCGGTGCTCATGTCGCTCCAGAAGGTCTCCAGTCCTGCGGGGCGCTCGATCGTCGGGATGACCTTGTCGCCCGGCCCGACTGCGGCCGCCAGCGTGAAGCGGGCGTCCTTCTCCAGCCGCTTGTCCGGCACCGGCGTGACCCACGGGTCGTCCACCTGGATGCAGCCGGTGAGGGTGTGCATCCCGACCTTTGGTGCGCCACCAGGGGCAGAGGTGGATCTCGGCGAAGCCGCCCCGCCGGCCGAGGGCGATCCACTCGTCCACGTTGGCTTCCGAGATCGTGGCGAACAGGTAGGAACCGCGGTTCTCCGGCGCGTCGAGGGCGAACGGTCCGCCCAGCGGCGAGTAGGGCAGCCCCTCGCCGCGCACCACGTCCTGCAGCAGCTTCCTGACCTGGTTCTGCGGGCAGGCCACCAGCGCCGTCCGAGCGCCTACCAGCCCGTACTTGCGCACGCACCGCGGCGCGAACACCGGCTGCTCACCGCCGCGCAGATCCACCTCCACCTGCAGGTTGAGCGGCACCACGGCCGTGGCGAACTCGCCGTCCGTGGCCCAGGCCACCGAGGCACTGGAGCGCTTTGCGTCGCGCACCGCCACGCTGCCCAGCACCACTTGCTCCACCTCGGGATCGCTTACCGAGAGCAGCTCGATCACGAAGTAGCGGTCGCGGTTGGTGAGCTTGACCGTGGCGGTGACACCCGACCGGCCGAACCCGAGCGTGAGCTTCCCATCGCGGTAGGTGCAGGACGTGGGGCGATAGCCGGTCCCGCCCTTCCGAATGCTGACGAAGTCGACGGGTGAGCTGCTGACGTGGTCCCTGCCCGTGGACTTGTCGATCAGCCCCACCACACGGGCCCGCTTGTCGAGCACGAGCCGGGCGAGACGGTTCTCGAGGACCACCGCCGGTCTGGCCGCCGGGGCGGGGATCCTCGTGTAAGCCGGCACACCGGGGGCCGCTGGCCCGTGTGACGGCGCGAGGGCCTGGTAGCTGGCAAGCACCTCCGCGGCGGTCAGCGCCCGCGTGTAGAGCTTCACCGGGCCGATCAGGCCCGCATGGCAGACGCGCGGGTTGCCCCAGGTGCCGATCTGCAGGTCGCCGGCGGACCCCACGGGGAAGTCCCAGCGGGCCGAGCCGACCGGCTGTCCGTCGAGGTAAGTGGTGATGTTCGGGCGGGCGAAGGTGGCCCCCAGGTGGTACCACCGGCCGGGCGTGAACTCGCCGAACCCCGCCCCGACCTCGGCCCACTCGGGCGCGGTCATCGAGGCCTTGCCCGGCTTGCCCATGCGGAACGAGCAGGTGTTGTCCTGGACGAAGATCAGGAACCCGCCCGGGTCCCAGTTGCTGGTGGAGAGGAGGTTGGGGTAGCGCCCGCCCCTCTCCCAGCAGACCCAGGCCTCCACGGTGAGCGCGTCGGAGCCGTCCAGCCCGGCAGGGCCGGGGAGGGTCACGTAGGCATCGTGCCCGCCGAAGTGCAGCGCGGTGCCGAACTTGCCGCGCACCCACTCGGCGCCGTGGATCTCGCCGTCGTTGCCCTGCCCCGACCGATCCGCCACCACGTCGCCGGCGCCCTCGTCGAATCGCCAGTCGCCCACCGGCCCCGCCGGCCTGGATGGGTCCGACGCGCTCACCGTGGAGGCATGGGTCTACTGGGAGAAGGGCGGGCGCTATCCCAACATTCTCTCCACCAGCAACTGGGACCCGGGCGGCTTCCTGATCTTCGTCCAGGACAACGCCTGCT
>JACPDV010000298.1 GCA_016183835.1 Armatimonadota bacterium | reverse complement strand
TGGCTCCAAGCGGACCGACGTGTTCGAAGGGGTGGTCGCCATCCACGCGGCCGCCGGGTAGGCGCCGCGCAGCCGGGCCCTCACGGCGCGACCACCTTCGCCTGCGACAGTGCGTCGAACAGCTCCTGCGCCGGCCGGCCGCGCGCCACCAGATAGAGCGGATTGCCGTCCAGCCGCAGCTTCGGGGCCGGCCGGACCGCGTTGCCCATCAGATCGCTCACCCGGAACGACGGCGCCGCCGGCAAGGTGACCGTGACGCTCTCAGGCTCCGTGCCCCAGTACCAGATCGCCGCCACCGCATCGCGGCCCCGGGTGAACACGAAGCAGTGGATCTTGTCGCCGATCCGCGGCTCCCGGCCGAACGGCGTGGCGCCCTCCAGCATCTCGGTCATCACGCTGTAGGCGATCAGCTCCGGCCGCGGCGCGCCGTCGAACTCGCAGCCGTACATGCCCTCCGGCCGGATGATCCAGCGCGCCGCCGCGGCCTGCTCCCCGTACAGTTCGTAGAACCAGAACACCTTCTCGATCCCGTTCCCCAGCTCGATCAGGTGCGAGCGCACCATGTCCTGCGCCTGCCGCCGCGCGCTCGGCACACGGTGCCACGGCTCGTGCGAGCTGGGGACGATCTCCTTGGCATACCAGGGCGGCGAGATGGTGCCCTCTTCGGTGTTCCACATCGGCACGTTCGGCTTGCCATGCCGGCCCAGGGCTTCGCGCAAGTTGGCGATCACCGCGTCGGCGCCCTCCTTGCCATACTTCACCTCCGGCGGGCCGGCCTGCGCCACGCCGTAGAAGTGCCCGCAGTAGATGTCCAGGTAGTCCGCTCCGCCCCGGTCGAGCAGCTCGCGGAGGAACGGCTGGTCCTTCCAAGCGGAGTCGCCGGCGATGATGCGGCAGGCCGGGTCGGCCTGCTTGGCGGCTTCGTAGGCGGTCTTCAGGATGGGGAAGTAGTCTTCGGCGTTGAGCCACGCGGAGGGCTCGTTCATCACCTCCCAAGAGTGGAAGCGGCCCTTGTAGCGGGAGACCGCCTGGTAGACGTAGTTGCGCCAGGCCTCGAGGTCGGGCATCTTGGCGCCGTCGGACTGGTCCTTGGCCCAGCCGCCGTGGGTGGGCGGGCCGGTCATGGCCCACTTCGGCCCGGCCTGGAGCACAGGCAGCGCGTCGATGTGCAGCTTGTCGAGCTGCTCGAGGAAGAGCTGGTCCCACGGGCGCTCTTCGGGCCAACTGAACTTGCCCTGCTCCGGCTCCACCGCCTGCCAGGCCAGCAGGTAGGTCCGGATCCAGCGCACACCGCAGCTCCCGACCAGGTCGTGCGGGAAGCCGTGCATGCCGAACTGCGACTCGACCCCGGTCGCGGCGCGGCGGCGGCGGACTACGCCGAACACCAACTCCTCTTCGTCCAGGGTCTTCCCGTCGGCGTCGAGCGCGGTGACCTTCGCCTTGTAGGACCCGCGCAGCACGGCGCCGAGGTCGATGTCTGCACCCCCGCCGGCCCGTGCCTCGGCGACCACGCGGGCGGCGCCGCGAAACGGTATTCGGCCGAAGTAGTCCTCCACCGCGTACCTGAGCCGCACATCGGAGCGCTGCGCCAGGTCGTTGAACACCGCGGCGTGCAGCACCACCTGGTCGCCCACGTTGAACAGGTTTTCGCAGTTGCCGGGGTAGTTGCAGCTCAGCCCCAGGTCCACCGGCCGGCCGGGGGCGTAGTCGGTGAGGTCGCCCTCTTCGAGCTGCACGCCGTCGATCCAGGCCGGGCCGTCCTCGGTGAAGGGGATCAGCACCCAGGCGTAGCCACCCACGGTCTTGCCGGCGGTGATGGTGTGGTTGTAGCGCTGCCACTCGGTGCTGAGGGTGAAGGTCGACCAACCCCAGTCCTGCCAGGCGTCGCTCACCGAGACGGTCAGCCGCTGTCCCGCGTGCGAGCCCTTGGCGTAGAGCGAGACGGTGTACCGAGTGCCTTCTTTGACGGGGATCCAGCGGAAGGTGCACCAGGGCGAGAAGCCCTCACGCCCGAACGGGGGGTTCATGGCCAGTTTGAGGCTGCAGCGGCCGTGGGCGGCGGTGGTGGTATCGAGGGTGCCGCGGCGCGGGTCGGAGGCGGCCAGGCCGTACTTGGTCCAGGCGTAGGCGAGCAGGCACGAGTAGCCGTCGTAGCCGGTCTCGAAGCTGCTGCCGTCGAGGATCAGGTTGGCAGACCCGGCGGGCGGCATGGCGATGGCGGCCAGCACTGGAAGCAGCCACAGCCCGCTCCCGGCGGGCCTGGCGATGGCGACTCGCATGGCTTCCCTCCCCGTCAGGCCTGGCCGTCGTCCGGAGCGTAGGTGACGGGCTTCGGATCGAGCCAATCCACCAGCGCGGACTTGACGGCGAACGCGAAGAACGTGTTGCCGATGGGGCTGTAGTGACCGACGAAGTAGCGCCGGCAATACTCCTCCGGATTGATGCGGAAGGCCTGGAAGTCGGCGACGTGGGCGGCCAGACCGTCCACCAGCGGCAGCCCGGTGCCGTGGAGGTAGTCCACCAACTCCTGGTCGTCGCGCGGCCGGCCGCGGAGCGCCTCCATCACGCTGCTGGGCGAGTAGCTAAGGAGGAACATCAGCCGTTTGCCGCGCTCCGCGCAGAACGCGATCGCCCGGTCCACCACGAACTTCGTGGACTCGAGCGCGTAGCGCCGGTGCAGCGCGCGCGAGGTGCGCTCCTGCGACCCCAGCGTGGCCAGGTCGAACGGCACGCCGAGGCACTCGGCGATGGCATACAGGTCCGCCACGTCGTCCACCTCGCCACCCTCGCAGAGCAGCTCCAGCTTCAGCCAGGGGTCGTCGCACCAGGTCGCGTAGACGGTCTCGGGATCGCAAAGGCGGTAGAGCGATTGCGCGTCGGCGAAAGGGTTCTCGACCTCGCGCCACGCGCCGGTGGCGGGATCGAGCCGGACATGGACCCACGGCGTGCTGTGGAACATGACGCCGTCGGCGGCCGAGGCGTGGAACCAGTGCGTGTGGATCCAGCGGCAGGCCATCGGGTTGCGCCGGTGGTCGTCATCGTAGAGGTTGAGCACCACGTAGGGCGCGGCGTGCTCGCCGCTCTCGACGCGGACCATGCGGCGATAGGCCTGGTAGACGCCGTAGCCGCCCACGCCGTAGTTGCGGATGGGCTCGCCCAAGTGCGCGGCGAGGGTCTCCTGCCAGGTCTCGCCGTCGCTCACCTGGTGACACATGGTGAAGCTGTCGCCGTAGGTGTTGAGGCGGCCGGGCCGGTCGGCGTAGTTGACGATCCGGCGGGCGCCGTCGGGCTCGTAGCTGTAGGTGCTGCGGCTGCCGTCGAGGCCGTCGCGGACCGTCACGTCTGTGGGCACGTAGCCGAGCTCGGGGTCGTGCTTGGCCCAGGTGGGGTAGTCGGGGTCGAGGAAGCGGGCGAGCGCGAACGGCGGAAACGCGGCCTGGGTGAGGGCGCTGCGCGGCGTGAGGGGCTGCATGCCGGTCTCCGCGGCGGGTCTTGGCCGTGGGCGGGCCGGCCCCTTCCGCCCGGACTCAGCGCTCGAGCCCCACATCGTCGCCGTACTCGTAGGTGCGCTGTCCCGGCGCGGCCGGATGGTCGTTCAGGTAGGGCGGCACGCGCTGGGTGAGGACGCCGTAGGTGTCGGGCCGGCGCTTGCGTGCGATCACCAGGCGGTGGTCCGGGTACCCGATGCTGCCCCAGTCCTGGTGGCGTGTGGCTCTGAGGTCGACGTCGGCGACGGCCATCGCGTCCACGCCGCGGCCGGCGCAGGCGAGCACGTTGCCGTTGGCGCCGATCACGCAGCTCCGCCCCGGGGTGGGCCCGAAGTTGCTGTAGAGCAGCGGGAAGGAGTTGTCCACGGCGCGGGTGCGGAGGCGGGCCTCGGCGACGGTCTCCTCCTCGTCGGGGAAGTTGTAGCCGAGGGTGGGGTGCAAGAGCAGCTCGCAGCCGTTGAGGGCGAGGGCGGTGCTGCCCTCGGGGAAGTCGATGTCGTAGCAGATCTGGAAGCCGACACGGCCGATGGGGGTGTCGAAGACGGGGTACTCGTGCCCGGCGACGAACATCCCGGCCTCGGTGCTGTCCCAGGCGATGTCGCAGGGCAGGTGGACCTTGTGGTAGATGCCGGCGACGTCGCCGGCTCGGCGTAGCGGCAGTTGGTGGCGAGCCGGTCGCGGACACTAGGCTTGCACGGCCCGACGGGGAGTGAGCACTCGGGCAGGAGCGCGAGGGCGACGCCGCGTGTGCCGGCGGATTCCAGGAGGTGGGTCAGGTGGTCGATGTAGGTGTCAATGTGCGCGTGTGCGGCGGTCTCGTCGTAGCTGGCATGGCCGAGGTCGACCCGTTCCGGGTGGTCGGGGAGGAGGGACTCGGGTCGGGCGGGCTGGATGGAGGCGAGGAGGGGCATGGTCAGGGCTCCGGGCAACGGGTGGGTGAGACGATCGTGGTGCCGGCGAGATAGGCGTCAACAAGCTGAGCGACGGCATGCTCTAGAGCCTGTTATGCACTTGCCCATACCGCCAGGGTGGGTGCCGCCCGGACCAGCATGAGCATGCTGAAAACCACGAAATGCAGCGCCGCCAGCGTCTCCGGGAGCCGTTCGTAGTCGCGCGCCAAGCGCCGAAAGCGGC
>JACPDV010000278.1 GCA_016183835.1 Armatimonadota bacterium | reverse complement strand
TGCGGCTTGCCCGGCCGCGGCATGCCCGCCTTCTTGGTGGCCTCGGCGGCCAGGCCCATGCCGGGGCCGCCGGGTCCCTTCATCATCATCCCGGGCGTCGGGTGCATCGGGTTGGCCATGCGCGGGATGCTCATCAGCTCGGTCATGCAGGTGTCGAACCTGCCGGGCGGCAGGTCTTTGATGCTGGCCAGGATACCGTGGGCCTGGACGAAGATGGTGGTGCTGGCGGTGTGCGGGTTGATCCGCCATTCGGGCCACTGCGGGTTGGACGGCGGGACCACCGCCGCCGGCACCTGCAGGTGCTCGTCGAGCACGAACTTCTTCAGCACCGCCGTATCGCGGGTGTGGGGGATCAGGATCGCCGCGTTGAGGTGCTTGGACTTGTTCTTGGCGTAGGCGGCGTCGAGGCTGCGCATCAGCGCCCGGGTGTTGTCGTCGAGGCGATTGACGAAGAGCGCGGCGAGGGGGTCGAAACCGGCCTCGCAGGTCATGCAGTAGTCGTCCTTCTTGATGTTGAACACTTGGATGTCGAGGAGGGGCGCCCAGATGCCCGAGGCCAGCCCCGACGGCGCCCGCTCCGCCTCCCAGGCGCGAATGGGGATCAGCAGCACGGCCACAAGCGGCAGCAGCAGCCACCGCCAACGCTTGTTCATAGCATCCTCCGTGCGCCCGCCGGGCGCGATGATACCTGTAGACCGGAAAGTCGTGAATCGCACAACACCGCCGCGCGGACGGGAGTTCCCGCCTCACGCCGGGCTCGCGACGACGGCGGCGGTCTGCTATGATGGGGGCCGCTGAGCGCACAGGGCAGGCCGATGGCAGAAGAACCCGAGCGGCAAGAGACTCAGGAAGAGCGGGAGCTGGCCGAGTTCCGCTCCATCATGGAGGAGCCCGAGACCTACGAGGAGGGGCTCACCTGGGTCGGCGTGGTCGGCGCGATCTTCATCGGCTTCATCATGATGCCGGCCAGCATCTACCTCGGCCTGGTCGCCGGCCAGACCATGGGGCCCGCCGCCGTGTGGGTCACCATCATCCTCTTCACCGAGATCGCCAAGCGCGCCTTCGTCAAGCTCCGCCGGCAAGAAGTCTACATGCTCTACTACATCGCCGGCGGGCTGACCAGCATGGTCGGCGCGGCGGCGTTGTCCGGCGGTCCCTTCGCCCAACTGATCTGGAACCAGTACCTGGCCTGCTCGCCCGCCTCCGCCAGCTTCGCCAAGGACATCCCCCGCTGGGTCACCCCGCCCTACAACTCGCCCGCCATCCTCCAGCGCACCTTCTTCCACGCCGACTGGATGCCCGCAATCTGGATCCTCCTGATCCGCGAGGTGCTGTCGCGGATCAACTGGTTCGGCCTCGGCTACGCCCTGTTCCGCGTCACCTGCGACATCGAGCGGCTGACCTTCCCGATGGCCCCCGTCGCCGCGCAGGGCGCCATGGCGCTGGCCGAGACCACCGGCAAAGAGGAGACCTGGCGCTGGCGGGTGTTCTCCTTCAGCACCATGCTCGGCATCGTCTTCGGCGTCATCTACGTGGCGCTGCCGGCGATCTCCAACCTGGTCCTGGTGCGCCCCATCGCCCTGCTCCCCATCCCGTGGATCGACTTCACCGCCGCCGCCGAGCGCTGGTTCCCCGCCACCCCGCTCGGCATCGGCACCAGCCTGCAGTCGGTGGTGGTGGGCATGGTGTTACCCTTCTGGGTCGTCATGGGCACCACCGTGTCCGCGCTCGGCTCCGTGGTGATCAACCCCGTGCTCTACCATTTCCACCTGCTGCACCAGTGGCAGCCGGGGATGGACACGGTCTACACCACCTTCGCCAACGGCCTCGACTTCTACATCAGCTTCGGCATCGGCACCGGGCTGAGCATCGCCTTGATCGGTCTCGGCCGGATGGCGATGACCTGGCGCCAGACGCGTGTCTCCGCCCGCCGCGCGCTTCCCGCCGGCCGCGGCGACATCAGCATGTGGCTGGCGCTGACCCTCTACCTCGTCACCACCGTCCTCTCGATGTGGCTCTGCAAGTGGCTGGTGCCCGAGTTCCCGACCTGGGCGCTGGTCTTCTTCGGGCTGATCTGGACGCCGCTCAACAGCTACATCAACGCCCGCATGCTCGGCGTCACCGGGCAGTTCGTGCCGCTCCCCTTCGTCCGCGAGGCCACCTTCATCCTCAGCGGCTACAAGGGCGTGGCGATCTGGTTCGCGCCCATCCCCTTCGCCAACTACGGCGCCTACGCGCAGAGCTTCCGTGAGGTGCAGCTCACCGGCACCAAGTTCACCAGCGTCATCAAGGCCGAGATCCTGATGATGTTCCTCCTCTTCGGCTGCAGCCTCCTCTTCTGGAGCTACATCTGGAAGCTCAACCCCATCCCCCACGTCAGCTACCCCTACGCGCAGAAGTTCTGGGAGTTCACCGCCCTGCAGCAGGCCTTCTGGATCAGCTCCACCCGCGAGAACAGCACGGCCTTCAAGCAGGCCATCAGCATGCCCATCATCACGTCCGGCGTCGGCGCCGGCCTGGGTGTCTACTTCCTGTTCACCCTCCTCAGGTGGCCGGTCTTGTCGATCTACGGCTTCATCCGCGGGCTGGGCCAGATCCCGCACTTCTTCGTGCCGGAGTTCATCGGCGCGCTGCTCGGCCGCTACTACTTCGCCCGCAAGTACGGCACCGAGACGTGGCGGCGCTACACGCCGGTGGTGGCCGCCGGGTTCGCCTGCGGCATGGGGCTCTCGGCGATGGTCTCCATCGCCGCCGCCCTGATCTTCCAGAGCCTCTCCGAGCTGCCGTTCTGACCCGCGCGGCGCTCGGCGACAGTGTCAACGAGGCCGACACGCTGCGCTTCGAGCTGCGGCTGACCAAGCCGGCGGCGGACGCGGTGGTGGAGGTGCAGTGCGACTCGAGCCTGACGCCGCCGCCGATCAGCGGCGAGCCCTACGTGCAGCTCCGCCGCGCCGAATCGCCGGCTTGACGGTCTCGCGCACAAAAGGTACAGTCTTCCTGTACGAGACGGGGAGCAAGCCATGCCGGTCACCACCACCTACACGCAGGCGCGGGAGCACCTGGCGGCGTTCCTGGACGCAGCGGCGAACGATCGGGAGGTCGTCATCATCCGGCGCCGTGGGGCCGAGGACGTGGCGCTCATCGCGGCCGACGAGCTGGCCGGCCTGCTGGAGACGGTGCACCTTCTCCGCTCCCCGGCCAACGCGGAGCGGCTCCTCACCGCCCTGGCCCAGGCCCGGGAGCGCACGGGCACGCCGGAGTCGGTGGCTGACCTGCGGCGGGAGATGGGCCTTGCCGGGGAGTGAGCGCCGCGACGCGGTGTTCCAGCCTCAGTTCCGCGAGGACCTGCGCCACTGGGCAGAGACCAACCGGCGTACCGCGCTCCGTGTGCTCGCGCTGGTCGAGGCGGTAATGCGCGACCCGTTCGAGGGCATCGGCAAGCCGGAGCCGCTCAAGCACCTCGGCCCGGACGTCTGGTCGCGCCGCATCGACCAGGAGCATCGCCTCGTCTACGCCGTGAGCGATGACCGCGTCGACTTCCTCCAGGCGCGGTACCACTACTGACCGTCTGGAGCTGCTGAGCGGCTCGCCCTTGCACACGGGGCTTCGACGCCCTACGATCCACCATCGGAACAAGGAGCCCGACCATGCTGTGGCGCGACCTGCTCACCTCGAGCATCCACTACACCTACGCCTGCACCGACAAGCTGCTCGCCCTGGTGGACGACTCCCAGCTCGACTGGAAGCCCGCTA
>JACPDV010000275.1 GCA_016183835.1 Armatimonadota bacterium | reverse complement strand
GCATGGCGGGTCAGGGCTCCCCGGGCTGCACACCCATCACCGCCGGCCGTCCGCCGTGGAGCAGCTCCTCGCTGAGCTGGACGTCGGGCCGCTCGGGCGGCGTCTCGATCACCACCGGCACGCCGAGCCGGTCGGCCAGGTCGAGCAACGTCTCGCTGACGGGCGCCGCCAGCCGGGCGTAGGCCGCGGGGTGGCCGGCGAGGGCGCGAAAGAACGGCTCCTGGTCCAGGTCGCTCGCCGGCCGGGCAGGCGCCAGCCGCTGCGCGCCGAGCCACCACTCGCCGTCGCGCCGCACGGCCGCGCGGAGGCCCACCGGGAGCGTGGCGGCGTCGGACACCTGCGCCCCGTCGTCCACACTCACCTCCGCCCGGTAGAGCCGCGGCCGGCCGGGGGCCCAGTCGAGCGGCTCGTCCACCTCGAACGCCAGCGTCGCCAGCCAGGCGCCCGGCGGGAAGCGGTAACCGCACGCCGACACCGCCGCCGGGCCGCCCTCCGGCCCGGTGAGCGTGCCGCGCAGGTTGCCCTCGATGTCGCCCGCGCCGTGGTTCACCACCACCGCGTCGACCCACACGACCGTCCCGAGCGGCGAAAACTCGGTGCGCGGCGCGACGTGGCGGAGCTCGAGCAGTCCCAGGTCCACCACCTTGACGCCGCTCGGCTCGCCGCCCTCGACGGCGAGCGGCGGGAGCGGGCCACTCGGCGTGTTGCGGCGGGTCAGCTCGAGTCCCAGCGGCATGCCCGGCAGGTCGTGCTCAGCCACCACCGTGCCGTCGAGCAGCAGCCTTCCGCCGTGCGGCCCGCCGGCCGCCACCAGGAGCCGCGTGCGCGCGCCGTCGATGCGTCCGGTGGACCACGACCCGGCGAGCCAGCCGCGGGCGTCGGGCAGCGGCGTCCAGTCGGCGGCGATCGCGCGGGTCAGCCGGCCCGTGCCCACGCTCACCGGCGTCGACGGCGCACGGCCCGGCGCGCGGCGCCGCAGCGCGCGCGCCACCCAGGCGTCGTAGAGCCAGCACGAGCGTGGCAGCCGGACGGCCGCCGGGCGCACCCGCGCCACGCCGTCCATCCGCCACGCCAGCCCGCCCACCGCCACCTCGTCGGGCCGCTGCGCCGCCTGCAGCGTGAGGCGAACGAAGAGCGGCTGTCCGGCCCGCAGCCAGGGCGAGAGGTCGAGGTCGTAACGCCCGTCGCGCCAGGTCTGCCCGGCGACCGGCACGTAGAGCCCTCCGTCGGGCGACACGTCCCAGCGCGCCTGGCCGCCGGGCCCGCCGAGGCGGAGGGAATAGAGCACGGCCAGGGAAGGACCCGGAGCCGTGGGACGGAACAGGAAAACCAGGGCAGCCGGGACGCCGGGCCGCGTGGGGCGCAGCTCGCCGCGGCGGCGGTCGATGGTGACCTCGGGCGCCGGGTCCTGCCACCACTCGCCGGCGTGCAGATCGAGGGGCTCGACCACCGGCGGCGGCAAGGCGCGTTCGGCGGCCAGGGCGGGCAAGGCGGCGCCGAAACACGCGAGGATCCAGACGAAGGGCCGGGCGGCTGCCATAACAAGAGGATTGTAGCGCCGCCGCGGAGCCACGGTCAAGCCGGGGGCGGCGAGGAGGAACGGGCTTTGAGCTATCAGTCGCACGGGGACGCCGACCGCGAGGTGATGTTGGCCCGGATCGGTGCCGAGTCGGTGGACACGTTGTTCGAGGACCTCCCCGACAGCCTCCGCAACCCCGTGCTGGACGTCCCCGACGCGCTCACCGAGCCCGAGCTGATGCGCCTTTTCCGCGCCCGCGCGCGCGACAACACCGCCTGCCGGCTGGTCGGCTTCCTCGGCGCCGGCGCCTACGACCACTACATCCCTGCGGCGGTGGACCAGCTTGCCGGCCGCGCCGAGTTCTACACCGGCTACACCCCCTACCAGCCCGAGATGACTCAGGGCATCCTCCAGGCCATCTACGAATACCAGACGATGGTCTGCGAGCTGACCGGGCTGGCGGTCAGCAATGCCTCGCTCTACGACGGCGCCACCGCGGTGTGGGAGGCGCTCCTGATGGCCGAGCGCGGCGCCCACCGCGGGCGGTTCCTGTTCAGCTCGGGTGTCAACCCGCGCTACACGGCCGCCTGCCGGAGCTACGCCCACGCCGCCGAGTACGCCGTCGACACCGTCGCCGACCAGGCCGGCCGGGTGGACCCGGCGGCCCTGGAGCCCGCCCTGGCCGAGGGCGCGAGTGCGCTGGTGGTGCAGCATCCCACCTGCTTCGGCACCGTCCAGGACTACACCGCCGCCGCCGAGCTGTGCCACGCGCACGGCGCCGCGCTGGTGGTGGCGGCCAACCCGCTGGCCCTGGCGATCCTGCGCACGCCGGGCGAGATGGGCGCCGACATCTGCGTGGGCGAGGGGCAGCCACTGGGCATCCCCCTGCAGTTCGGCGGGCCGTACCTGGGCTTCATGGCGGCCACCGAGGCGCTGCTGCGCAAAATGCCCGGGCGGATCGTCGGCGCCACGGTGGATAGCGCCGGGCAGCGCGGCTTCGTGCTCACCCTGCAGGCCCGCGAGCAGCACATCCGCCGCGAGAAGGCGACCAGCAACGTCTGCACCAACCAGGCGCTGATGGCGCTGCGGGCCACCATCTACCTGACGCTGCTCGGACGGCAGGGGCTGCGGGAACTGGCCGAAGTGAACGTGCGGCATGCCGGGTACCTGCGCCGCGCGCTGCTGCGGATTCCGGGCGTCGAGCCGCTCTACGAGGGGCCGCACTTCAACGAGTTCGCGGTCCGCATCCCCTCCGCGCGGCGGGTGCACCGGGCGGCGGTGGAGGCGGGCTACCTGGCCGGGCTGCCGCTCGGCGACTGGGACCCCGAGCTCGAGGATGCGCTGCTGCTATGCGCCACCGAGCAGCGCACGCGGGCGGAGATGGACGGGCTGGCGCAGGTCTTGCACCGGCTCGTCGGGGGAGGGCGGCCATGACCCACCAGGACTGGGTGGTGACCATCAACAAGCTGATCGGCAAGACGCGCGAGGGCAAGCTCGAATGGACGCCTACCGCCGCCGGCGGGCGCTGCGCCAAGGTCGGCGAGTCGCACCAGGTCACCCTCGACTACGGCGTGGCGCTGATCAGCCAGGAGATGCGGCTGCGGCCGGGCTCACTCCAGTTGACGCTGGCCCTGGCGAGCGGCGAGCCCCTGGCACGGGTGACCGAAGAGGAGCTGGCCCGCGACGACCCGCAAGTGGGCCTGCTCGCGCTGCGGCAGCTCTTCCACACGGTGGTGGTGCAACCGCGGGAGGGGATGGTGGACCGCTTCCGCAGCGCGTTGGAGGAGATCTGAGGGATGCAGCTCAGCTTCGAGAAGTCCGTGCCGGGGCGGCGCAGCCACGTGGTGGCGCCGGCCGACGTGCCCGCCGAGCCGCTCGACGGGCTCCTCCCGCCCGAGCTCCGCCGGTGCGAGCCGGCCCGGCTCCCCGAGATGGCTGAGCCTGAGGTGGTGCGCCATTTCGTCGCCCTCTCGCGGCGCAACTTCGGCGTGGACGTCGGGTTCTACCCGCTCGGCTCCTGCACGATGAAGTACAACCCGAAGATCAACGAAGCGGTGGCGTCGCTGCCGGGCTTCCTGGAGGCGCATCCCCTGGCGCCCGACTCGCTCGTGCAGGGGACCCTGGCCGTGCTCCACGAGACCGAGCGGCTGCTCTCGGCGGTCGCCGGGATGGCGGGCTTCAGCCTGGCGCCCGCCGCCGGCGCGCACGGCGAGCTGACCGGGCTGATGATCATCCAGGCCTGGCACCGCAAGCACGGCAGCGGGCGGACCAAGGTGATCGTGCCCGACGGCGCGCACGGCACCAACCCGGCCTCCGCGGCGCTGTGCGGGTTCGAGGTGGTGACCGTGCCCAGCGACCCCGAGGGCGGCGTGGACCTGGACGCGCTCCGCGGCGCCGTGGACGAGCACACCGCCGCGCTGATGCTGACCAATCCCAACACGCTGGGCCTGTTCGAGCGTAACATCCTGACCATCGCGGGGATCCTTCATGATGCCGGGGCGCTGCTTTACTACGACGGGGCGAACCTGAACGGGATCCTCGGGCGGGCGCGCCCGGGCGACATGGGTTTCGACGTGGTGCACCTCAACGTGCACAAGACCTTCAGCACGCCCCACGGCGGGGGCGGGCCGGGGGCCGGGCCCGTGGGCGTGGCGGAGCGGCTGGTGCCCGTCCTCCCGCCGCCCCGCGTGGTGTAGGAGGGCG
>JACPDV010000274.1 GCA_016183835.1 Armatimonadota bacterium | reverse complement strand
GCGTCGCCTCCTGTGCCGCGGCCCAGGCGAGCGCTCCGAGCCGCTCGCCGGCGGCCTGCGGCTCGTCCACCGGCGCCGCCGCGCCCGCTGCGGCGCCGAGCAGCCCCACGGCGTCGAGCTCGGCCTGCTGCCGCTCGATGAAGCGCGCCAGCGCGCCCGGGTAGTCGGCCGAAAGGGCGCGGCCGGTCCGGGCGGGCAGCACGGGCAGCTCCGCCAAGAGCGCGGCGGTGCGGCCCGACTCGTCGTCCACGCGGCAGACCAGCGGCCCGGCCTCGCTCCGCCGCCAGCCCACCGCGGCCGGCCGCCGCGCCCGAGCCGCGTAGATCGCCGCCGAGGCGAGCATCTCCGCCAGGTATTCGCAGTACGCCCCGTCGCGCTTCGGCAGCCCCGGCACCGTGGCGGCCAGCGGCGCGCCCAGGTTCTGCGTGGGGACGACGAAGACGCGCTCGGCGGCGATGCCCACCGCCGCGTGCACACGCTCTGCGGCGGCCTGGATCAGGTCGGGATCGAGGAGGAACAGGTCGGCGCTGACCACGGCCACCTGGAGGTAGGTGTCATCGAACACGATCGCCCGGGCGTGGAGCTCATCGGCGACGTCGGTGAAGCCGTCCTCGGTGGGCACGCGCGTGCCGACCGGGAGGTCGAGCCAGGCCGGGAGCGGGACGCCGGCGGTGCCGACGAGGAGCATGGCGGCCGGTTTCGGCGCGCCCGCCCGGCGTCCTGCCCGCGCTCACGCCGGCTCGATGGCCTCCAGCCCGCCGAGATACGGCCGCAGCACCGCCGGCAGTGTGGACCAGCTCGGGTTTGCTGGGCTTGCCGCCCTCGCCGGGCGCCGGGCGATAGCGGACCCGTCCACGGCGGGCCTGGTAGTCCTCGCAGTTGCTGGCCGAACTGACCTCGGTGTAGACGCCCTGGCCGGGCAGCCAGACCTCGATGTCGTAAGTCTTGGCCGCCTGCTGCGCGATGTCGCCGGTGACGAGGAGCGTGGTCACGTGATGCAGGCCCAGCTCGTGCACCAGCGCCTCAGCTTCCCCGGTGACGGTCTCCAGCAGCGCGTAGCTGTCGTCCGGCACGGACAGGGTGTAGCGCTCGACCTTGTTGAACTGGTGCACGCGCATCAGCCCGCGCTCCGTGGCGCCGTAGGTGCCGGCCTCGCGGCGGAAGCAGGGGGTGTAGGCGGTGAGCTTGAGCGGCAGCTTCTCGACCGGGAGGATCTCGTCGGCGTAGAGACCGGTGAGGACGATCTCGGCGGTGGGAATGAGGTACAGGTCGTCGCGCGTGACGTGGTAGACCTGCTCTTGGAACTTGGGCAGCACGCCGGCGGACTGCATCACGGCGGCGGTGACCGCGAACGGGGGGAGGATCAGCTCGTAACCGTCGCGCACGCCGCGGTCGAGGCAGAACTGGACGAGCGCCCATTCGAGCCGGGCGCCGAGCCCGCGGTAGCAGGGCCAGCCGGCGCCGGCGACCTTGGCGCCGCGCTCGAGGTCGAGGATGCCGAGCCGCTGGGCGACTGCGAGGTGGTTGCGCGGGGCGAAGTCGAAAGCGGGCCGCTCGCCCCAGGTGCGGATGACCTGGTTGTCGTGCTTGTCGAGGCTGTCGGGGACGGTGGCGTGGGGCAGGTTGGGCAGGTCGAGGAGGAGGCGCTCGACCTCGGCCTCGGCGTCGCGACGGAGGTCGGCCAGCTCCTGGACGCGGGCCTTGATGCGGGTCATCTCGGCGAGCAGGTCCGAGGCGTCGGTGCCGGCCTTGCGGGCGGAAGCGATCTCCGGCCCGACGCTGTTCTGCCGGGCGCGAAGGTGTTCTTCCTCGGACAGGTACCCGCGGTGCCGGGCGTCGGCGTCGAGGAGCGGGGCGAGCGAGAGGCCGGGCTCGCGGCGTTGCAGTTGCCGTTCGGTCTCCTCCGGGTGCTCGCGGATGCGGCGCAGGTCCAGCATGGTGGGTCTCGGTGAGCGGGAGTATAGCGGAAGGGCGGGGAGGTGGCGCTCATTTGTACCCCGATCGCACATGATGGGAGGATCCGTACGCCCTGGGCCGTTCTGGAGCACACATCCGACGGTGTGCCTTCGTCTCAGAGCCCATCCAAGGGACGGCCCACTGCGCCGCCACCAGTGCCGGGCATTCCAGCAGCGCGCTCTCAGACATGTGCAAGATCTGCACCTATTCGGCCGATAGGTGCAAGATCGGAGCCAATGTTGCACATATAGGAAGCCGGACCGGCTATCCAGTGAGGGCCCGAACCAACCCGTCATTGACGTAGAGGGAGTCGCGTCCCATCCTCACCACGGAGAAGACGCCCAGCCGGGTCCAGATCTGGAGGTAGGTTATCGCTGTCCGGTGGCTGACACCCAGCGTCTCCTCCAAGGTGCGGATTCGGCAGTAGGGCTGTCGGAACACCGCCTCGATCAGGTCCTTCGAGTAGATGCCTTGGGCCTCCTGCCGCACGAGCCTCTGCGCGATCTCCATCTGCTCCCTGACCGCCGCCACCTTCGCCAGCGTCCTCAGCGCCGTCTCTTCCACCGCCGTCAGCATGTACAGCAGCCAGTCCTCCCAGGCCCCCTCTTCGGTCACCCGGCGCAGGCAGCGGTAGTACTCCGACCTGTGCTCCAGGATGTACCCGCTCAGGTAGAGCACCGGCTGCTCCAGCAACCCGCAACTGACCAGGTACAGCACATTCAGGATCCGCCCCGTGCGCCCGTTGCCGTCGGTGAACGGGTGGATGGCCTCGAACTGATAGTGCATCACCGCCAGCTTCACCAATGGGTCGAGCCCGTCCTCGGCGTGAAGGAACGTCTCGAGGTTGGCCAGCTTGTCGCGGATCACCCGTTCGCCCTCGGGCGGCGTGTAGAGCACCTCGCCGCGCGAGTTGGCGATGTGCGTGCCCGGCACACGCCGGATCCCCACGTCCACCCCACGGATCGCCGCCACGATGTCGATGAACAGGTTGGTGCACAAGGGCCGGCGGTCGATCTCCTGGAACCCGGACCATAGCGCCTCGCGGTAACGGAGCACCTCCTTGGCCTGCGGCGTGGCCCGCGGGTCGTCGGGCCCGGTGGCGCGGTAGAGCTCGTCGTTGGTGGTGACGATGTTCTCGATCTCCGACGAAGCGCGCGCCTCCATCAGCAGCAGCGCGCTGGTGAGGATGGCCTGGTCGGGCAGCAGCGTGCCGAAGCCCTTCAGCTCGCCCAGGTTCGCTCGCGCGGCGATGGCCTGCTTCAGCAACGCGCGCGTTTCCAGCTCCACCGCCGGCGGGAGCAGCGGAAGGTCGTTGTAGGGCCGTGCCGGGTCAAACGCCACGTCGAGATCCTCCGCGTGCCGAGCGTATTGCACGGCCACCGCCGGCACTCCTCCGTGTCGTCGCCGCGTCGCCCTCACCTTGACGCCCCGCCCAACCCGCCCTAGAATGCGGCTGCCCACCTCGACGAGGAAAGGGGCTCCATCGCATGCGATTCCCACTCGGCCTGACCGTGGCCGTGTCGCGATACATGATGTCCCAGAGCCTGAAGCGGCGCGACCGGTATCCCACCGTGCTGATGCTCGAGCCGCTCTACACCTGCAACCTGGCCTGCATCGGCTGCAGCACCGAGCGCCACACCGGCCGGCTCAGCGACCGGCTCCCGCTCGAAGCCTGCCTCCAGGCCGCCGACGAGTCGCAAGCCCCCACCCTCTCGATCTGCGGCGGCGAGCCGACGCTCTACCCCGAGCTGCCCGAGCTGATCGCCGGGCTGATCGAGCGCGGGCGCTACATCTACCTCTGCACCAATGCGCTGGTGCTCGACAAGAAGGTCTTCGACCTCATCCCGCCTCACCCGCAACTGATCATCAACGTCCACCTCGACGGCATGGCGCACACCCACGACTACGTCTGCGATCGCGAGGGCGTGTTCGACCGGGCCGTGGCCATGATCGGCGAGAGCAAGCGCCGCGGCTACTACACCATGACCAACACCACGGTCTTCCAGGAGACCGAGCTGAGCGAGGTGGAGCAGCTCTGCGACCTGTTGATGAGCCTCGATGTCGACGGCATGCTGATCTCGCCCGGCTATCAGTACGCCTCGGTGGAGCGCGACATCTTCATGAAGCGCGACGACATCCATCGCAAGTTCGGGCGGGTGATGGAGCTCAGCCGGCGCTACCCGATCACCGCCACGCCGGCGTTCCTGGAGTTCTGCGCCGGGCAGCGCGAGCTGAAGTGCGCGCCCTACAGCACGGTCACCCGCACGCCCCTGGGCTGGAAAGGGCCGTGCTACCTGATCGGCGAGAAGTACTTCGCGACCTGGGAGGAGTTCTGGGGCGGTGTGGACTGGGACTACTGGGAGACCCGGCAGGACACGCGCTGTCAGAACTGCTTCATGCACTCGGGCTTCGAGGCTTCGGCGGTGAAGGCGGCCAGCTCGAACCTCAAGGACTTCGTCCGGCTGATGATGTGGAACATGAGCAAGCCGCACCGCAAGACCGGCGTGCCGCCGGCTCCGCCGGCAGCCCCGCGGGAGGAAGAGGCGGTGGAGGTGGCGTAGCGCCGTCGCATGCGCGTCCTCGTCACCGGCGCCACCGGCTTCATCGGCCACCACGTCGCTTGTCTCCTCGTCGACGAGGGCCACACCGTCCGCTGCCTCGTCCGCCCCACCAGCGACACCTCGCGCCTGGCTCCCCTCGGCGTCGAGCCGGTGACCGGCGACCTGCGCGATCCCGCTTCCCTCCAGAGCGCGTGCGCGGGCTGTCGGCAGGTCTACCACGTGGCCGCCGACTATCGCCTGTGGGCCCGCGACCCGGCCGAGCTGTACCGGAGCAACGTGGAGGGCACGCGCGCGCTGCTGTCCGCGGCTCGCGACGCCGAGCGGATCATCTACACCAGCTCGGTCGGCTGCCTCGGCTTCAGAGCCGACCGCCGGCCCGCGGACGAGGACACCCCGGTCACCCTCGCGGACATGGTCGGACCTTACAAGCGCAGCAAGTTCCAGGCCGAGGAGCTGGTCCGCGAACACGCGGCGCAAGGCTGGCCGGTGGTGATCGTCAATCCGAGCACGCCGGTGGGCGAAGGCGACGTGAAGCCCACGCCGACGGGCAAGGTGATCGTCGACTTCCTCCGGGGCCGGATGCCCGGGTTCGTCAACACGGGGCTGAACCTGGTGGACGTGCACGACGTGGCCCGCGGGCACTTGCTCGCCGCCGAGCACGGCCGCGTGGGCGAGCGCTACATCCTCGGCTGCCGCGACCTGAACCTGGAGGAGATCCTGGCGATCCTGGCGGAGCTGACTGGCCGGCGGCGGCCGTGGCTGAAGGTGCCGTTCGCCGTGGCCTGGGCCGCCGCGCTGGCGGACAACCTCTACAACGTCACGCTTCGCGGCCGGGCGCCGGGCATCCCGCTGGACGGCGTCCGGATGGCGCGGCACCCCATGTACTTCTCGCCGGCCAAGGCGGTACGCGAGCTGGGCCTGCCGCAGAGTTCCGTGGAGGCGGCGCTCGGGCGCGCGATTGACTGGTTTCGGGCGAACGGGTACGCTTGAAAAGCGCTCCACGAGCGGGAAAGGCGGCACTCATGGCATTGCGGACTCTCCACCTCGGCGTCGGCGGGCGCGGCGTGTGGCCGGTGCGGATGTTCCCCCAGCGCGACGACCTGCAGATCGCGGGGCTGTGCGACATCCGCCAGGAGGCGCTGACCAAGGCCCGCGAGACCACCGGGTTGGCCGAGAGCGCCTGTTACCTGGACTGGCAGGTGGCGCTGCGCGAGACCGAATGCGAGGCGGTGATCATCTGCACGCCGCCGCAGCTCCACTACCCGATGAGCCTGGCGGCGGTGCGCGCGGGCAAGCACGTGCTGGTGGAGAAGCCGTTCGCGCTGGAGCTGGGGCAGGCTTGCGAGGTGGTGCGCGAGGCCGATGCGGCGGGGGTGAAGCTGGCCGTGGGGCAGCAGGCGCGCTACTCACGCGGCAACCTGGCGGCGATGGAGCTGCTCGCCGCGGGTGACATTGGCCGGCCCGAGTTCGGCCTGCTGACGCGGCACAACTACCGGCCCGGCGTGCACCACTCGGGCGCCATGCGCAACAGCTACGGCTGGGAGCGCGCGGTGCACGACTACGACGCCGCCTGGAGCCTGTTCGGCGGGCTGCCCCGGCGCGTGGCGGCGATGGTCTTCAACCCGAGCTGGAGCCCGTACGAGCACGGCGCGGGGCTGCATGCCGTGATCGAATTCGAGCGCGGGGCAACGTGTGCGTTGAGTTGTACGTTCATGAGTCACGGCGGCGGCGAAGAGACGCGCGTGGACTGCCCCGGCGGCGCGTTGTGGGTGGAGGGCTCGCGTGCGGTGCTGAGACGGGCCGAGGCGAGCGAAAACGAAGTGGTCGAGTCCGCCGGGCCACGGCCGCCGGCCGAGCAGATGGTGACCGACGGCTGGCTGGAGTGGATCGCGGGCGGGCCGGAGCCGGACCACGGCATGCACCGCAACCTGTGGGTGCTGGCGATGGTCGAAGCCACCGGCGTGGCTTCCGACGAGGGCCGCACGGTGGACCTGGCGGAGTACATCCAGCGCCGCCTGTGACGCGGGACGAGGATGCCGATGGTTATCTTTTCCACGCTCGGAGGGCTGTTGCTCCTCCTCAAGGACACGTGCTTCACCCTGGTCACCTTCCTCACCGTGATGGTGGCGTTGACCAACGAAGCTCACCGGATGCACCTCACACTCCCCTGGCTGGAGCAGCGCTACGCGCAGGTCCGCCAGGCGTGGGCGGCCAGCCTGAGCGTCTTCGGGGTGCTGGCGGTGCTCTACGCGCTGGTGGAGCACAACATCGTGGCGCTGGTGATCGACGCGCTGAAGCTGCTCCTCATGCTGGGGCTGGTGTACTTCCTGGCCAACCGCGGCAAGAAGACCCGGCGGCGGCTCGACGCGATGGACGACGCCGAGCCGGAGGAAGAGCTGCCGCCGCGCCGGCCGCTGGACGGCAACCGCTACCGGCGGGTGCCGCGGCGGCGGCGGGACGGATGACCACAGCCGCTGGACCCGGGCGATCGCGGGCCGCGGCGGAGAGAATGGCGATGGCCAGACCAATGCGGATCCGAACCACGGTACTGCCGGGACACCGGATCGAGGTCGGGGACCCGGAGTTGCCCGAAGGTGAGATAGTGGACCTGACCATCGAACCCGCGGCAGGCGCCGAGAACCGCCGGCTTTCGGTGTGGGAGATACTGCAGTCCTTCCCTGATCCACACCACACCCCAGAGGAATGGGACGAGATCGAACGGCAGTTCCAGAAGGAACGCAACTCGTGGGATCGGTGACCGCGGCAAGTGGCGAGCGGCTCTATCTGGACGCCCAGGCGTTCATCTATGCGGTGGAGTATCACCCGACGTATGGTGGACTCGTCCGACCACTCTTCCGCCGCGCTGCCGTGAGCGACTTGACGGTGTTGACCAGCGAGCTGACGCTCCTGGAGGTGCTGGTGCAGCCGCTGAGGCTGCAGCGGCCCGCCATCGTGTCGGCCTACCAGCAGGTTCTTTCGGCTCCGGGCGTCCAGGTGGTACCGGTCACCGCCGGGATCCTGCTCTCAGCCGCCCAACTGCGCGCGGATCACCCGTCCCTCCGCACGCCCGACGCCATCCACGCCGCCACCGCGTTGGAGCGGTCCGCAGACCACTTCGTGACCAACGACCGAGGCTTCCGCCAGCTCCCCGGCCTGCCGGTCACCCTCCTCTCGGACCTGATCTGATACCGGAGATCCCTGCCGCATGCAAGCCTACGTCGTCACCGCCCCGCACGAAGCCGCCTGGACGGATCTCCCCGAGCCCGTGCCCGCGCCCAACGAGGCGCTCGTGCGGATCGACGTCTGCGGCATCTGCAACAGCACCGACGCCGAGCTGCGCGCCGGCGTCCAGCCCTACCGCCCCGCCTTCCCTTACCTGCTGGGCCACGAGTCCGTGGGCGAGGTGCTCGAGGTCGGCTCCGAGGTGACCAGCTTCAAGGTCGGCGACCGGATCACCCGCGCCGGCGCGATCCTGCCCGGCGACGAGCGGGACGGGATCCGCAGCGCCTGGGGCGCGTTCAGCCAGCTCGGGCTGGCGCGCGAGGGGAGTCGCGCCCACGTGGTGCTCCCCGGCGGGCTGGAGCCGGAGATCGCTTTCCTTGCCATCGCCCTGGCCGAGACGCGCGCCTGGCTGGAGCAGGTGGCCGAGCTGGGCGACGACGTGGCCGGGAAACCGGTGGTGGTGGTGGGCACCGGCATCGCCGGGCTGACGCTCACCCACTGGGCCAAACTGCGTGGTGGCGACCCGGTGATCACCCTCGGCCGCCGAGAGGAGCGGCTCACCATGGCCCGCGTCCGCGGCGCCGACCACGGCTTCCTGGCCGAGGATCCGGCACTGCCCGAGCAGGTGCGCGAGGCCACCGGCGGGGCGAGGGCCGCCGTGCTCCTGGGGGCGATCGGCAAGCCGGCGGCGATCGCCGGGCTCGTGCCGCTCCTGGCGCCCGGCGGCCTGCTGGCGATCTACGGCGCGGCGCCGGGCGACGCGTATCAGGCGGCCACCGACGCGCTGCCCGAGGGGATCCGCTGGTGCCGGCCGGGGCCCGAGGAGTTCCGCTACACCCGGCAGTGCGCCGAGGGGCTCCTCGACGGGACGATGGACCACCGGCTCTGGTTGACCCACGTCTGGGAGCGGCCGGAGATCGAGACGGCCTTCCGGCAGGTCGCCGCCGGCGAGGTGCTCAAGGGCTGCGTGCGCCTGCGCTGACCGGCGCGCTCACCCCGCAACCTCGATTGCGGCACGCACCTCGGCGGCGGTGCTGCTCACGCCCCAGAGCATCTCGACCTGCAGGATCGTCGCCTCCGTCAGCCGCGACTCCGCGTAGGTGTGCGCCGCCTCGATGCCGAGCGTGCCGTCGCGCAGGAGCACGCAGTCGTAGCCGCGCTGGCTCATGGCGATGATGCCGTAGTCGCGGTGGACCACGCACATGTTGGTGGCGAAGCCGACGTACAGCAGGTGCAGGATGCCGCGGTGCTGCAGCAGCCGGTGGAGCTGGTTGCCGGTGGCTACCACGAACTCGCCCTCGCGCGGGGCGATGTCGGCGACGATGCGGCGGTCGGGCAGGTACCCGCTTACGTCCCGCAGGTAGGTCGGCCTCTGGAGCGCCTCCCACTCGCCGGTGCGCTGCCGGAACTCGGCCGGCGGCCAGGCGGTAGAGACGCCGGGGGCCGGCGGCACGTAGCCCAGCTCGGCGTCGCCGGCATAGCGCACCCACTCGGGATACTGCTGCGCCTGCTGCGGCGACGGGGCGTGGACGATGGTGATGCCGGCGGCCTTGCAGGTGTCGAGGAGCGGCTTGACCACCTCGCGGATGATCCGCCCGGAGTTCTCCAGGTGGCTGAGGATGGGATGCGTGTCCCAGCAATCAACCATGACCAGCGCGCTCTGCTCGGCGGCCAGCGGCCACGTGGCGGTGAGGTAGGAGCCGTTGGTCTCGAGGCACTCGACGTCCTCGGGCGTGACCGTGGGGTACCAGCGGACGGGGAGCTGGAGGGTGGTCATGGGTTGCTCCACGGCGGAGGGTTACGGCTTACGGGCGCTGGCTCCTCCGTTGGTTCCGCGCTTCGGCACGGGGACCGCGGGTGTGGCTGAGCCCCGGGTTGCGCCGCGTGTGGCGGACCGCGACCGCTGACGCGGGCCTTGTTCCAGAATTCGCGGAATCGGGCGATCCACCCCTTGACAACCCCGCGGCTGAGCAAGTATCCTCTACGCCCGAGGATAGCTGTAATGAGATTGGGTTTCAATATCAATTGAGGCCCAACCGGTCACCTGTCCCCAAAACGACTGACGGGCGGCGTGCGGCAACACGTCGCCCGTCAGGGTTGTGGCTCGCGCCACTCCGTCCAGTGCAGCGTGCCACAGCCTGCGGACTCCTGTCAAGGAGGCGCTTGCGGCGCGGTGTTCAGCCGGGTGCCGACGCAGGTCGGCCCGGCCGGACTCCGCCCGTGTAGAGGGCTCTGGGATCGCCCCGAGTCTCGGGGAGTACGAGGCATGCACGCTGACCCCGGCCGCGGTTCCCGCGGCTTCACCCTGATCGAGTTGCTGGTGGTGATCGCGATCATCGCGATCCTCGCCTCCATGCTGTTCCCCGTCTTCGCCCAGGCGCGCGAGAAGGCGCGGCAGGCGGGCTGTACGAGCCAACTCAAGCAACTGGGCCTGGGCTTCATGGCGTACGTCCAGGACTACGATGAGGTCTTCCCGCTGCTGAGCTACAGCGGTGCGGCCGGCCAGACGACGCCCGACAACCGCGGTGCCTTCCGGTGGCCCTGGCTAATCCAGCCCTATCTGCGGACCTTCGACATCCTGGTCTGTCCCACTGACTCCTCCGACCCCAAAGGCTATCGCGACAAGTCCGGCCCATACTACGGCTACTACCTCGGGCTGTTCCCCTCCTACGGCTACAACAACGAGGCCTTCGTCCCCGACCCGGACGGCCCGACCGGACCGTTGCCCGGCGCGCCCGTCGGGCTGGCTCAGGTCCAGCAGCCGGCCGCCACGATCCTGCTGACCGACAGCACCTACATCACGGCGGGCGCCGCCGGCGGTGCGGACGCCGCTTTCCACAACGGCTACTACCGCATCGCGCCGCCGGCCATGTGGGCCGGGTCGCCGCCTCTCACCCGCCTCTCCTTCGGTTACGTCTGGCCCCGGCACAACCAGCAAGTCGAGGTGCTCTTCGCCGACGGCCACGTGGACCCCAGCCCTATCGGTCAGCTCGCCGATCCGGGTCTCTGGGACCTGAACTAGCCGAGGAGGTGACGCATGGACCGCACCCGTGCCCGCCGCATGGGCGGCCTGGCGGCGCTGCTGCTGGTCGTCGCCTGCCTGACCGTCGGGCTGGCGATTCGCCGCTGCCGCAGCGATCCCATCGACGCCCTCACGGCGCCCCCCGGCGTCCGGCCCCTCGACAGCCGCGACGAGGGCCAGCTCCCGCCGCCGGGCGCCCGGCCATGAACCCAGCCCGCAACAACCGACTGCGGCTGGGAGCCTGGCTGGCCGTGGCGACTCTCGCCGTGACCGTCGCCTGGCTTTGCACACGGCCTCGACCGCTGCGTGTCACCGTCGCGGCCGGCCCTCTGGCGCTGCACTACGACGTCGAGTTCGGGCCGCGGCAGGGCTTGCGCGACGCGCTGATCCGCCGGGGCCTCGTCCCGGCGGACGCCCTCGACGACGGGCTGGGCCGGTTCGTCTCGCCGGCCGATCTGACCGCCGCCGAGCGCCGCGCCGCAGCGGAGCGAGTCGCTCGCCGCGAGGCGCGGCGAACCCGACGGACCCGCCGCAGCTCCCCGCCGGAGCGCGGCCGTTGACCGCGGAGCGGCGGCCCACGCGCTGTCCGCCCGCCTCTGAACGACTCGGAGAACACTCATGCATCGACGAATCCGTGCCGTTGTCACGCTGTGCTGCTGTCTCTGCCTCGCCGCCGCGCACGCCGCCGAGCCGCCGCGCACCGGCCTGCTCCTGATTGCCCACGGCTCCCCGAACCCGGAGTGGAACGCCATCGCGTCGGGCGTCGGCGATGTCGTGGCGCGCCGGTTGCTGGACGAAGGCCGGCCGTTCGTCTCCGCCTTCGGCTTCCTGGAAGCCGCCAAGCCCACCATCGCTGACGGGTTCCGGCGCCTGGAGGCAGCCGGAGTCAGCGAGGTGGTGGCCGTGCCGCTGTTCGTCTGCCATAGCGACCACACCGGCCTCGACATTCCCTGTGTGCTCGGCCTCTCGTACGACGCCGAGACCCTGGCCAAGCTGCACGAGGAGGGTGCCGCACTGGTGCGGACCAAGCTCCCCGTGACGCTGGCTGCGCCCATGAGCGTCGGCGACCTGCTGCCGGAGCTGCTGCTCGACCGCGTGCGTGAGGTGAGCCGCGATCCGCAGCAGGAGGCCGTGCTCCTGGTCTACCACGGCAGCGAGATCTGGGACGGCCTGTGGCGCCAGGCCGCCGGGCGGGTCGTTGACCGCCTGAAGGCGGCCGGCTATCAGACCGTCGGGCAAGTCGCGGCGGCCACCGTGAAGGGTCGTGGCCCGCGTATCGCGCAGGCGGCGCAGGAGCTGGTCGGCGACCGACGCCGGCTGATCGTGGCGGGCATCTACGTCGGGTGGTCGGGCGAGAACGTCATCGCCATGGCAAAGGCGCCGTGGCCCCAAGGGGTGGAGGTGGTGGGCACCCGTCGAGCCCTGCTGCCCGACGACCGCGTCCTCCAGTGGGTGCTGACCACGGCCGAGGCGGCCCGCCAGCGCCGCGTGGTCGTCCCGCCCGAGGAGTAGCCCAAGAGGCAGTCCGCCGCCCGGCCGAGGCCAATCGCCGAGGTTGGGCGGCGGACGGCAGGCTACGTCCCCACCTGCGTCGGCGTCGCCCGCGGGAACCAGGCGGGCCGCCCGCCCGCCCGCGCGCCGCACTCGTCCATCTGCCCCTGCCCCGTGACCCCCTCGTGCACCCCGTCGCGCGCCGGGTCCACGTAACGCAGGAACCACTCGGCCAGACCCGCCCGCAACCGCACCAGCTCCCCGGCGCGGGCCGGATCGTCCACCAGGTTCCGTGCGGGCCGTAGGGGTAGCGGTGGACGTACTTCCACTCCCGGTCGCGGATCATCCGCACCGGGCCGTACTCGTCGTAGACCACCACCGTCTCGCCGCCCGCGGCCGGGTTGCCCCGCAGCACGTCGGCGAAGCTGCGGCCGGGGAGCGTCTCGTCCGCCGGCACTTCCAATCCGAAGTAGTCGGCCACCGTGGGGAGCCAGTCGTAGTGGCTCCACAGCCCGTCGCAGACCACGCCCGCGGGCACGTGGCCCGGCCGGCTGACGATGAAGGGCACCTTCACCGAGGTGTCGTACATGTTGAGCGGGAAGGTGCCGTTGCCCTTGCCGCAGATGCCGTGGTGGCCGAGGTTGAAGCCGTTGTCGCTGGTGAAGGCGATCAGCGTCTCCTCGCGCAGGCCGTGTGCCTCCAGGCGGTCGATCAGCCGGCCGACTTGCGTGTCCATCGCCGTCACCGCGGCGAAGTAGCCCTGCTGCGTGAGGCGTTTGGCGTCGTCCGCAATACCCCAGCCGTTCCACGGATGCGCCTCCTCGCGCGGCACGCTGTCGAACCGGCAGCCGGCGTACGAGTCGAAGACCTCGGCGGGATGCTGCTCGCGGCCCCAGGGCGAGTGGGGCGCCGTGTAGTGAACGCTCAGGCACCAGGGCGCGCCCTCGGTCGCGGGCCCGTCCAGGAACTCCAGCGCGCGATCGGTGTAGTAGTCGGTGACGTACTCGGTGTGGTGGACCCGCGCGGGGGAGTTGTCGAAGCCGTCCCAGGCGTAGTAGTTGCCGCCGCCGAGGGCATAGGCGTACCACCAGGACGCGCCCTTCTGCGGGGTGGCACTGGCGCCCATGTGCCACTTGCCCGAGTGCCCGACGGTGTAGCCGGCGGCGGCGAGCTGGTCGGTGAAGCCTGTCAGACCGCGGAGGTACTCGATGCTGCGGTCGGGCCCGCTCCAGCCGTAGCCGGCGTCGCAGTCGGTGTTCCCGCCGCGGAGCCAGTCGTGCACGCCGTGTTGCGATGGGATGCGGCCCGTGAGGAACGAGGCGCGGGCGGGCGAGCAGACGGGCGAGGCGCAGAAGAAGCTGTCGAAGCGGATCCCCTCGGCGGCGAGCCGGTCGAGGTTGGGCGTGCGGATCTCAGGGTTGCCGGCGCAGCCGAGCGCCCAGGCGCCCTGGTCGTCGGTCATGATGACCAGCAGATTCGGCCGGCTCACCACGCCACCTTGACCTTCACCACCACCTTGAACAGCTCGATGGTCGGGTCGGCGCCCATCGGGGCGTGGGTGTCCTCGGGCCAGTAGACCGCGAAGCAGCCGGGGCTGACCGCCACCCAGGCGGCCGGCTCGTCGGCGAACAGCTCGACGTCCTTGGCGGAGTCGTAGGGCTGGGTGACGCTGCGGCAGGCGTCGCGCGGGCTCCAGCCGATCAGGTCGGTGCCGCGGATGGCGACCTGGATGTCGATGTAGTGGTTGTGCGCCTCACGCTTGCAGCCGGCCTGGCCGCGGCCGGGCCCGGCGGCGACCACGGCGAAGATCCGCTCGCCGTCGACCTCGATCCGGGGTCCTTCGAGGCTGCCCAGGTCGGTGCTGTTGAGCCACTCGAAGGCGCGCCGGAAGCCGGGGTGCAGGGCGGCGTAGCGGTCGGCGTTGGCGAGGGTGTCGAGGAGCATGGCGGGTCTTCCTCCGGCGTTGATGTTCGCGGTGGCGCCACGTTGCCCTTCACGTGCGTGGGTTCCATCGGCCGTTGACCAGCGGCTGAAGCCGCCGCTGGCGAAGGGTAGCGGTCAGGG
>JACPDV010000277.1 GCA_016183835.1 Armatimonadota bacterium | reverse complement strand
TGGCTCCGGTCCGGCGGGCGGCTTCCCAGGACACGGCGGGCGCTGCCGGTCGCATCGGGTCAAGGTCTCTTCCTCCGGGCGCCCGCCACACCTCCATCGAGGGCAGTTGGATCTTGGCGACTGTCCCTGGTCTGCGTGGCGCGGTCACGCAGGGCCGCACCGTGGCCGAGGCGCGCCGCAACATCCTCGAGGTGATCGAGACGCTGCTTGACCTTTACCGCGAACAGACCCCGCCCGATGCCATCCGCGCAACGGTCGCCGTCGAGGTGACTGCGTGAAGCGGGTGGACCTCCTCCGCCTGCCCCTTTGACAGCCGGCTGCGCCGCGACTACGATGAGCCTCGGAGCCGGCCGATGGAACCGCGCGTCGCGAGGAGGTACCTGGCGGCACTGGCCGCGATCGTGGCCGGCGCCTGGCTGGGCTCGCGCCTCTTTTACGAAGTCCCCGACGCCCACCCCATCGCGACCCTCGCCGGGCAGGAACTGTCCTTCTGGTTCCGCGCCACCGACCACCCGCCGTACCATCTCCTCGTCGCCCTGCCCAGGCCGAAGCCGCGGCGCGGGCTGCACCGGACCGAGGTCGGCCTGCGCGGCACCCTCGAGCTGACCGACCCGCACGGGCGGTCGCTGATCCTGGCCATCACGCGTGAGACCATGCAGCGCAGCAACTGGCTCGACGTCCCCGCTATGGAGGGCTGGATCCTGGCGTTCGACCAGCCGCAACAGGTCAGCCGCTACCTCCGCCCCGGCGTGCGCTACCATGCCCGCGTGCGGCTCGAGGCGCCGGCCAGGACCTACGCCACGCTGTGGCTCGCCACCGTCAAGCACCGGTCGATCCTGTTCGGGGAGGAGATGTGAGGGGGGAGGCATGGCGGCGGCCGGGATCCGTGGAGATCCGGCGACTGCTTCCGGACCGGCAACATTCGGGGTGCGTCACCGGCCCGGCGCTCAGTCCGCCGGTGCGGGCTGGGGCTCCACCACAGGGACGGCGACGCTCACCGGCGCCTCGGCGAGTGGCGTGCCCGGCAGCGCGTGGCTGGCGGCGCCGCCCGTCGCGGAGCGCATCGGGATCGGGCTGGTGGGAGCGGCCGTGCTCCGCACGATCCCGCCGCGCAGCAGGTGCCAGGCCCAGGCGAGTGTGCTCGGCAGCGTCTTGGCGACGGCCCAGATGCCGAACGCCTGGAAGCCCGCGTCGTACAGGTGGGCCCTGATCTTCTGCCTCACGCGACGCTTGAGGGGGATCCGGGCCGGCCGGCCGTCGGGGCCGGGCGGTGGCCAGGGGCACACATCGGACCGCGGGATCCGGCTCTTCGAGCGCACCAGCGCCCACAGCAGCCGAGGCAAGTTGAAGAACCAGGCGTAGCCCACCATCAGGTTGAGCTGTTTGAGCCAGGGCCGCGGGTGCCGCGAAGCGATGACGTGCATGCCGCTGCCCAGCGCCGGCTCGACGGGCACGCCGTCCACGCTGTCGAAGGCCATGCCCGAGGTGTAGGTCCCCTCGTAGAGCTTGGAGCCGGTGGCGGGCGAGAGCATCAGGACCTGCGTGTAGAGGGCGCCGGCACCGCGCAGCCGGCCCATCTGGTTGAGCAGACCGCCCCCGCCGCGGAGTGTGACCAGCGGCTGCTCGTCGTAGTGCATCATCATCGGCATCGGGTAGATGCCGTTGCGGCGCATGAGGGCGAAGGCCTCCAACGTCCGGTCGGCGGTCTGGCCCTTCTTGATCAGCGTCCCGGTCATATCTTCCACGCCGAGCCAGAGCGCCTGCAGCCCGGCCGAGCGCAGGAGTGGCAGGTGGTCCTGGATCCTGAGGGTGTCGTGGATCGTCGCCTCGGTCGCCCAGTGGACCTTGCAGTGCGCGCGGGAGCCGGCGGCGGCCTGGCGCGCCAGCACTTCGGCGATCTCGAGCGCCCGCTCCTGCTTGGCGAAGAAGTTGTCGTCCGCGCCGAAGACGTGCGCGATGCCGTACTCTGTGTAGAGCCGGCCGATCTCGTCGGCGATGCGCTCGCCGCTCTTGCCGCGGAACTGGCGCTGGTTGTACGCGGGGATCGGGCAGTAGGGGCACCTGAACTGGCAGCCGAGGGTCAGCACGAGCGAGGCGAGCCGGGTGTTGTGGCGCACCGCCCGGCCGGTGAGCGCCTCCGGGCCGAGCGTGGCGAGCGTGCTGGGCGGCTCCAGGAGCTGGTAGCCCAGGACCGGGTGAGGCAGCTCGTCGAGGTCGCCGAGGAGGCGCTGCACGCCGGTATCGACCAGCTCCACCGGCACGCCATGCTGGTCGGGCAGCGCGTAGACCAGACCGGGCACGTCGTCCAGCGCGCCGCTGTCACGGGCCCGCGCGAAGGCCGACCGCAGCGGCTCATCCCGCGCCCGCACCGAGAGCAGCACCTCCAGCAGGTTGAGGAGCACGTACTCCTCGCCGGTCACCGCCACGTCGGCTCCCCAAGGATCGGCGGGGTCGGCGTGGAAGGCTCTCCAGGGCTCGTAGATGATCCGCGGCCCGCCGACGATGATCAGCGGCCGGCGCGCCGGGTCGAGGCGGCAGGCGTCGCGGATCAGCGCGTCGCACTGGGCCGAGTGGAGCGACATGCTGGAGACCATGAACAGGTCGGGCATGCGCCCATCGAGCGCCATCTGCGAGGGCCGAAAGCTCGCGTTCCACTGCTGCAGCACGATGCGGGTCTTGTGGAAGCCCGAATCGACCATCGCCGAACCGATCGCCCGCACCCCGGCCGGAGCCATCTTCAGGTCGGCGTAGAGGAAGGGCAGCATGCGGGTGCGGTGGTCGAAGGCGCAGGCGATCACCGTCACCAGGTCGTGCTGCGGAGCGAGCGAGCGCAGGCGCTGCCTGAGGCTCGTCATCTCGCCCGGCTTGAGCAGCTCATCGCCACGCGCGCGGCGCGGAAGTTCCATGCCGATTGCCTCCTGGAGGACCCGGGACCGGAACTCCCATGCCCGTCCGGGCTCGATGGTCGCGATGCCACCCGCGCAACCAGATCTCAACGGGGACGGCTCCCTCGGGCCGCCGCAGCGACGCCGTGTGACGTACGCTGACCGATGCGGCCGAGGGCAGAACTGGTGGGTACCACCACCATTGTGCCACCATTCTACAACCAAAGGCAAGACCCGCTGTCGCCCGCCGCCACCAGCGTCACGGTGCCGTCCTTCGCCCGCAGCGCCGCCAGGTGCGTCACCGGCTCCGCCGGCTCCAGCCTGGCCGTGCCCATCGGCGCCAGATCCCGGCCCAGGAGCAGCACGTCACCGGTCGCCAGCCCCACTAGGAGCCGGTCGCCGGCCGCACAGAGGCACGTCACCGGCGCGCCCGCCGATCGACTGATGCGCCACTTCCCATCGCGCCCCACCACGTACAGGAAGCCGTCCGCGCAGCCCGCCACCAGCTCCGGCTCGCCATCACCATCGACGTCGAAGAGCGTCACATCGCGCGGGTGCAGCGGCGCCGTGAAGCTCCAGCGGCAGCGCATCGCCTTCAGGTCGTAAACCGCCAGGTCCGTCCCGCTGCCGCCCACGCAGGCCTCCGGCACGCCGTCGCGGTCCAGGTCGCGCAGCCACACCCGGCAGGGCTGCACGCCGAAGGCCGACTGGAACGCCACCGTCTTGCGCGTCCGGTTCGGGCGGAGCGAGTTCAGCCCGCTGGTCGTCACCGCCACGAACTCGGTCGCCCCGTCGCCGTCCACGTCGCCGAACGCCCCGCCCAGGCCCGTGTACCGGAACGCCTCCTCGTCGATCAACGCCTTGCCGCCCCCGTCCAGCACGGTGGCCCAGTTGTGCTGGCTGACGCCCAGCTCCTGGCGCCCGTCGCCGTCCAGGTCGCCCGCCGCCAGGCCCGCCGCCGGGCTGGTGAGGTCGTGTTGGAAGCGGAGCGTGCCGTCCGGGTGGTAGACCGCCACCGCTTTGCCCAGCGCGAAGGCCAGGTCGGGATGACCGGCGCCGTCGAAGTCCACCAGCACCGGCTCGCCGCGGAAGGCGGGCAGGGCGAAGCGCGGCTTGCCGGCGGGGTCGTAGAGCGCCAGGTCCTCGCCGTTGTTGGCCAGGCTGACCGGTCTGGGGAGCTGCGCGCGCTGCGTGACGGTCAGGGCCGGCGCGCTCGGTGGGCCGGGGCTGCTCAGCTCGGGCGCCATGTACACGGGTGCCGTGCCCGCCGCCTGCATGAAGCCTCGCAGCGCCGCCGCCACGGCCGGCTGCTCGGCCCGCAGCCCCGCCGGCTCGGCCGCCGCCTGCAGCCCGAAGCCCGCCTTGCCCGGCTCGAACCGGTTCCGCGCCACGTCGCAGCCGAAGCTGACCCCATCCGCAGACTGCAGGATGGCCTGGCCGTCCACGTTCACCTCGCGGCACCCGGCGAGCGTCAGCCGGTCGCCGGTCACCACGCCCATGTCCGCCCGCAGCCGCAGCCCGCCGAACGCGGCCTCGCCGCTGAACAGCAGCGCCTCTCCCTCGCGCCCGACGAGCACCGCCTGCGGCCCGACCTGACGCATCGTGGCGACCGCCGGCCGCTGCGGGCTGTTCGCCGAGAGGAGCGTCCAGAGCGTCACCGGCACGCCCTTGGCCAGGTGCGCCGAGGCGATCTGCCGCACACCGGGGCCGCCTTCGGCCGGCTCGAGGCGGCGGCCGGGCGTACCCAGCACGTGGAGCGTCACCGGTCCCGACTGCAAGGTGGCCTCGCCCTCGGCCAGGGCGAAGGGCTTGAACGACAGCCAGGTCTGGGCCAGGAAGTGGTCGCCGTCGGTCTGAGGGAGGACTTCGTCGGCGACGGCGATCCAGCCCTGCTTCTCCCAGAAGATCCGGCGCGTCCAGGCGACGCCGTCGTGCAGTGCCGCCGTGCTGGCGACGGCGGCGTAGGGCCCGGCGTCGAAGGCGGTGAGCAGCCGCGCGGCCACCGACTGCCGGCTCCCCGGCGTGCCGTTGCTCACCGCCAGAGTGTTCAGCTCCAGCCGGCCTTCGGGGGTGCGCGCGTCCCACTGGGCCTTGAGCAGCCGCTCGCCGAGGTCGTCGTAAGCCACCAGCGACTGCAGGTCGTCGTACGACCATTCCGTGCCCTGCAGCCCGTCGAGCACCAGGTACTGGTCGTCGCGCGCGAAGCCGCTGCGCAGGCCGAGCCGCTTGTAGCTCTGCTCGTAGGGCGCCGGCTCGAAGAGGTACCGGCCCGCGGTGCGCTGGTAGCCGCCCTGCCAGAGCTCGGGATAGCGCCGCAGGTAGGCGTCGAAGCCCTCGCCCAGTGGCTGCACGGTGACGCCGGTCAGCCGCGCCTGGAGCCACGCCGCGCCGGTGTCGTCCGCGGGGGTCTCCCAGTTGTAGAAGGGGAAGCCGAAGCCGGTCCAACTGCCGGCGTAGAAGAGGAACGGCGTGTAGGGCCAGCGGGCGAGCCGCCGCCGGTACGCACCGTAGCCCTCGCCCGGGTGGAGCCACTCGGCGGCGTTGAGCACCTCGCCCGATTGCGGTCCGCACTGGGTGTTGCCGTTGTGGCCGTTGGAGGCCTCGAAGCCGAGGTTGGAGTGGCTCAGCGCCCAGTAGTCGGCGAGCAGGCGGAGGCTGCCACGGTCCACCAGGTCGAGCCGCCCGGTGCGCAGCGCGTAGCGGAGCACCATCCCGCCTTCGTCGTTCATCAGGCAGGTGCCGTCCGAGTAGAAGTAGCTCTGCTCGAGGCGGTCGAGGTAGTGCTCGGCGTTGGCGCGCCAGGCCTCGCACTCCTGTTGCTGTTCGGCATCGAGCGCGGTACTGCGGAGGAAGTACTCGCCCGCCATGCCTAGCCAGAAGGTGCCGGCGATCTGGTGGCGGTTCCAGAACATGACGTCGGAGAGCGGCCGGTCGAGGCACTTGTAGACGAAGTACTTGCCCCGGTTGAGCCAGGCGAGCCGGTACACCCAGTCGGTGATCTCCGCACGCTCGGCATCGCTGAAGAGGTCGGTCTCCTCGACGAGGTCCCAGGCGAGGGTGAGGGCGTCGAGGCTGTACTCGATCAGGTCGCTGCGGCCCTCGGCGTAGGCCTGCTCGAGCCGCGGCAGCTCGGCGCGGCAACCGGCCACCAAGCGCTTGAAGGCGTCGCCGTCGTCAGGGCTGCCGCTGACCCAGTAGCGCAGGCCGAAGAGCGCCGCGGCAGCGGTGTTGCGGTCGTGCCAGACCAGCAGGTCGCGCGGGTCTTCGCCGGTCCAGGTCCTGGTTTGCGGCGTGCCGAAGTGGGCGTAGTGATCCAGCTCGGCCAGGAACCCGGCGGCCTGCTTGCGGCAGTTGGCCTCCACCGCCGCGGCTTCGCCGGTGAGCTGCGCACGGTGGAGGAAGGGCGCCACCCACACCCCGTCGCGCTGCTCGAGCAGCGGCGGGAGGGCCTGGACGGCGAGGCGGCAGCCGGCCAGGTCGGAGCCGGTGACGACCAGGCAGGTCTGGCCGTGCACGAACGGGTTGCAGATGGTGCGCAGCTCGTAGCCGCCGGGGCCGGGGAAGACGGCGTCGGTGGGGTCGAACAGGCCCGCATAGAGCCGCTCCAGTACGGCGTTGGACCAGAACTGGCCGATCAGGATAAACGGCCGGTCGAGCAGCTCGGGCTTGACCCGGCGCGGCTTCTCGGCGACGTAACCGGCGGCGCTGCGGACCTCCGGCGCGGTCCCGGTGCGCTGCTGGATGGCCGCGGCCAGCTCGCGGCCGAGGGCCAGGTAGCCGGCGTCGTCGGGCACCAGGATCACCGCGCGCGCCAGGGCGGTGTCGCGCTGGAGCGGCAGCGGCTGGACCGCGGCCGCGGCGAGGAGCGGCAGGCAGAGGGCGGCGAACAGGACGGGGAGGCTGGCTTGGGTGGCGCTCACGGATGGCTCCGGCGCGTCACTTCCCGAAGCGGCCGCGCAGCTCCTCCATCTCCTCCACCGTCCGCGGCCAGTCGTCGCGAAGCAGCGTCGACAGCGAGCGGTCGGCGAGCACCCGCCCGTCCGTCTGGCAGCCGGGGCAGTAGTCGGTCTCGTTCTCGGCGTAGCGGATCCGCTCCACGGGGCCGCCGCAGCGCGGGCAGGGCTGGCCGAACTTGCCGTGCACCCCGAACTCCGGCCGAAACGCGGTGACCTCCTCAGGCCGCGGGAAGCGGTCGCCCGCCTCCTCGACCAGCCGCGCCGCGGCCTCGCTCAGGACGCTCACCACCGCCTCGTACAGCCGGGCCACCTCGCCGGCGTCGAGGTGCGCGGTGAGCTGCAGCGGCGAGAGCCCGGCGTGCCAGAGGATCTCGTCGGAGTAGGCGTTGCCGATCCCCGAGATCAGGCGTGGATCGGTGAGGGCGCGCTTGAGGGTGTGGTTCTCCCGCCGCAAGCGCTGCTCGAACGCGTCGATGTCGGCCTCGAGGACTTCGAGCCCGCCGGGGTCCAGCGCGGCCAGCGCCGCGCGGCCCTGCACCACGTGGAGCGAGGCGCGCTTCCGGGTGGCGGCCTCGTGGAGCGCGGCGCAGCCGTTGGCGAACTCGAAGGCGGCGAGGAGCACCTTGCCGCCGAGGCTCTTCGGCGCCCGCGGCTGCCAGCGCCACCGGCCGGCGATCATGAGGTGAAAGACGAGGAGCAGCTCGCCCTCGAGGACCCAGACGATGCGTTTGCCGAGCCGCTCGACGCCGACCACGGCGCGGCCCTCCGCGGCGGCCGGCGGCGGGGTGTGGGAGCGCAGGAGGAACGGGCTGCCGACCCGCGCGCGGAGGAGCTGCCGACCCACCAGGCGGGCCTGGAAGGCGTGGCGGTAGAGCTCGATGTCGGGCAGCTCGGGCATGGCGGTCTCTCAGTGGTTCGGCGGCCACCCCAAGGGTTACCTCATCTTCGCCCGTGGCGCCCGCGCGGCTGTCGGCGCTCTGAGGAGCAGAGGGGAGCACCGCCATCCACGTCAAACTGGTGCTGCCGGCACTCACCGAGGCGAAGAGCTTGTTCTGGCGGCCGATCAAGTATTCCCTCTTTCCACCCCTGGGCCTCGCCACCCTGGCGGCCCACCTCGACCCCGATGACCAGGTCACGCTGTGCGACGAGCACGTCGAGACCCTGGATCTCGACGACCGGCCGGATCTGGTGGCGCTGGAGGTGTACATCACCAACGCCTATCGCGCGTATGCCATCGCCGACCTCTACCGCAGCCGCGGCGTTCACGTGGCGCTCGGCGGGCTGCATGTCACCGCTCTGCCCGAGGAGGCGCGGCGGCACGCCGACACGATCTTCCTGGGACCCGGCGACGACACCTGGCCCGCCTTCCTGGCCGACTTCCGCGCCGGCAGGCCGGCGCCGGCATACCGTTCCACCGTGCGGACGCTGGTGGGTCAGCCGCCGCCGCGCCGGGACCTGATCAAGCGCCACCTCTACCTGGTGCCGAACTCACTGGTGGTGTCGCGCGGCTGCCCGCACCGCTGCAGCTACTGCTACAAGGACGGGTTCTACCGCGGAGGCAAGTCCTTCTACACCCGCGCGGTGGACGAAGCGCTGGCCGAGATCGAGTCCCTCCCGGGCCGGCACCCGTACTTCCTGGATGACCACCTGCTCGGCTCGCCGCGGTTCGCCGCGGCGCTGTTTGCCGGGATGCGCGGCATGGGGCGGGTGTGGCAGGCGGCCGCCACGGTGGCCTCGGTCTTGCGCCCGGAGTTGCTCGAGGCGGCGGTGGAGGCGGGCTTGCGGAGCCTTTTCGTGGGGTTCGAGACGCTCACCGAGGACAACCTGAGCGAGCAGAACAAGTCCCACAACCTGGGCCGGGACTACCGCCTGGCGGTGCGCCGGCTCCACGATCTGGGCGTGATGGTGAATGCCAGCTTCGTCTACGGCATGGACGGCGACGACGCCACGGTCTTCGACCGCACGGTGGAGTGGGCGGTGCGCGAGGGCATCGAGACCGCGACGTTCCACATCCTGACGCCCTACCCCGGCACGGCGCTGCACGCCCGGCTGGCGGCGCAGGGACGGCTGCTCAGCGACGACTGGGACCGTTACGACACCCGCCACACGGTGTTCCGGCCGGCCCGCATGTCGGCCGAGGCGCTGGAGAGCGGCTACCGGCAGTCGTACCGCGAGTTCTACCGCTGGCGCTCGATCGCCCGTGCGGCGTGGACCCACGCCGCCTGGCCGGCACGGCTGCGTCACCTCGCCTATGCCGGGATGTGGAAGAAGGCCGAGCCGCTGTGGGACCTGCTCGTGCGGGCGAAGCGCGTGTCGTCGATGGGCCCCTGGCTGGAGAGGGTACTCGGCCCGGGCGCCGCGCGGAGGAAAAGGGGTCAGGCTACTTTTTCGGAGTCTGCTTCGCAGGCGGCGGAGCTATGGAGTGGCAAGTCCGGAGCCGATATGGCATACTCGGCACTAATCGCGGCGTGGACCGCGAAGCCGGGGTCGTCCGACGTCTCCGGGGGAACGAGGGGACTACTATGAAGCGGTTTCGGCGTATCGTCGTATCCACTCTGACCGTTCTGGCCCTGGCCGCCGGGCTGAGCGCCTGCAGCGGCGGCAGCGGGACCGCCGCGATCGTCACTCGCCTGACCAATCTGTTCTTCCTCCACCATTCCGTGGGTGACGGCCTGGTGGTGGCGGGCAACATGCGCGCCGCCGTGGCCGCCTACAACACGGCCAACGGCACCAACTTCACCTTCTGGGACCACGGCTACAACGGGGACGGCCTGCGCAACGCCGCGGGCGTCAGCACGGGCACCAACTACGACGTGCCCGACGACAACTTGGACCCCGACGGGTACTTCCGCCTCTGGACCGGCACGGACGCGGCCGCCGTGGCCTGCCGCAACCTGATCCTCAACAACCACCAGGTGATCGTGTTCAAGTCGTGCTTCACCACCTCGACCATCGCGGACGCGGCCGAACTGCAGAACCGCCAGGACTGGTACCTGGCAATGCGCAACTTCTTCGACACGCGGCCCGACCGGCTGTTCATCGTGGTCACGGCGCCGCCGGTGCACCACCTGGACACCACCACCACGCAGGCCGACTACTCACGCGCGCTCGCCGGTTGGCTGAGCAGCTCGACCTTCTTGTCGGGGCACCCGAACGTGCGCTGCTTCGACCTGTTCGACCGCCTGGCGAACGTCGACGACGGCAGCGCCACGGCCAACATGCTGCGCACCGAGTACGAGGACGACCCGCAGGGCACCGACTCGCACCCGAACGCGCTGGCCAACACCACGCTGGGCCCGATCCTGGCGCAGTTCATCTGCGCGGCGGCGGCGGGCTACGCGGTTCCGGCCCGGTAGAAAAAGGGGTCAGGCTACTTTTGCGGGGTAGCGACCGGCCCGCCCGGCCGCAGGAACCGCCGTGCGCGGGTCGAACCGGTGAGCGACACCCGGAGGCCCTCGATGGTTCGCGTTGCCGCGGGTCTCCTGCTCGTCTCTTCCGCCGTCGTCGCGGCCGCCACGTTCGACTTCGAACCGGGCCTGCCCGCCGGCGCGCAGGTCACCGGGGACGTCACGCTCTCGGCCGAGCAGACCCACGACGGCGCCCAGGCGCTGCGCACGACGGCTTCGGCACGGCCGGCCTGTGGGTCTACGACTCCGGCCTCAAGCTCGAGGGCGACCGGGCCAAGGGCTATGCCTACGGGCCCGTCTGGGGGCTGAGCAACGGCGCCGACCAGCGGCTCGCCTTCGGGCTGATCTATGCGCCCTACCTGGGCGGCAACGACTCGTATGGGTGGGTCTCCACCGCCGAAGGCGGCTGGAACAGCCGGCGCTACGCCCGCTCGGCGCGCACGCCAGGCTGGCACCGGTGGCAGTTCACCGTCAACAACGAGACCGACATCGTCGTCAGCGTCGACGGCAAGCCGGCGACCGGGTTCGACATCATGGCCAGCCGCTTCTACCGCGGCTTCTCGGCGCTCTACTTCCGCGGCGGCGTGGACCTGGACGAGCCGCTCTTCGTCGACGACGTGCAGGCCGAAGTGCAGGCCGACCCGCTCACGGCGCGGACGCGGCCGCTCCCCGGCGAGCGCCGCAAGCCGCCCGACGTGCCGCCCGTGACGCTCAAGCCCGAGCTGGCCGGGCAGCACCCGCGGCTGTTCTTCACCGCGGCCGACGTAGCCGCCATCCGCGAGCGCTGCAAAAGCACCCACGCCGACTTCGCCAAGCGCCTCCTCTCCGGTGCCGACAGCTACCTCGGGCAGATGCCGCCCGCCAACGCCGAGCAATGCGCCGACGACCAGCTCATGCAGCAGTGGGGCTGGTGGCGCCTGCAGACTCTCGCCTTCGCCTACGTGGTCACCGGCGACGCGCGCTACGCCCAGCACGCCGGCAAGTGGCTGGACCTCTTCTGCGCCTACCCCGACTGGGGCCGCGGCGAGGAGGTGAACCAGTCGATGGGCGCCGCCAACTTCCTCACCGGCCTCGCCTGCGCCTACGACTGGTGCTACGACCAGCTCACCGACGCCCAGCGCAAGGCCGTGCGCGAGAAGCTCCTCCGGCAGATCGGCGAGATGTGCTGGACCGGCTTCCTCGACCCGGACACCGCCGGCTACTGGAAGGGCGACGAGCAGAACAACCACCGCCACCACCGTTTCTGCGGGCTGACCCTGGCGGCGCTGGCGATCTGCGGCGAGGAGCCCGAGGCCGCCGGCTACGCGGCCTTCGCCGCCGCCGAGGGGCGCAAGATCGCCGCCGCCGTGCCGCCCGACGGCAGCAACCACGAAGGGCCGACCTACACCGCCTACGGGTTCAGCTACGTCGTCCGCGGCTTCGACGCGATCCAGCACTGCACCGGGGAGGACCTGTTTGCCGCCGCGCCGGGCCTCGTGCAGGTGCCGTGGTTCCGCGCCTACACGCTGCTGCCCGGGTTCCACGGGGTGTTCAACTTCGGCGACGCCGGAGGCGGGAGCGACGGCGCCGGGGCCTACTACTTCAACCACTACCTGTTCAAGCTCGCCTCAGAGGCTCACGACCCGGCGGCGCAGGCGCTGATGAAGGCCGCCTACGAGGCAGAGCGCCACCGGGCGCTCGAGCTGGACCGATCCGGCCGCGCTGGCGGTGCTGCTCAAGTGCGGGCCCTACGGCGGACATCGGCTGAACGGGCTGCGGCAGGGCGACCAGTGGGTCAACGTGGCGCACGACCACCCCGATGCCAACCACTTCATGCTCTACTGGAAAGGCCGGATGTGGGCCAGCGACGACGGTTACCCGCACCAGTCGAAGGCCGGGGCGAACCACAACCTGGTGCTGGTGGACGGCAAGGGTCCGGTGCAGCGCGGCGAGGGCTGGCTCCAGCCCATCGCGGGCATGGGCGAGAAGGGCAAGCTGGGTCCGGTGAACTGCCGGCCCGGCCTGTTCCAGGCGCGCGGCGACGCGAGCGGCTACTACCCGATGCTGACCGCCGCGCAGCGCTGGCTGGCGGTAGTGGACGACCAGTACGTGGTGATCGCGGACCACCTGTCGGCGGGCCAGCCGCACCGCTTCGACTGGCTGCTCCACACGAGCGCGACCGTGACCCCGACTGGTCCGCGGAGCTGGCGGCTGGGAAGACAGGGCGAGACCCTCCACCTGACCTTCGCCCTGCCGGCGGAGGCGAGCGGGAAGGTCACCAAGGACGTGCTCGAGGGCACGGAGCGCGGGGTGCTGCTGACGGTGTCACCGGCCCAGCCGGCGTCGCGGACAGCATTCGTGGCGGTCTTCTCCGAGCAGCCGCTGCCCGGCCTGCAGGCCGAGCTGGGCGCCGACCGGATCACCGTGCACCTGCCCGGAGGTCGCGACGTGCCGCTCGAGCTGTGAAAGAGGGGTCAGGCTACTTTTCCGCGGAAAAGTAGCCTGACCCCTTTTTCTACCGGCCGGCCACGACGACGTCCTGCCCTCCCTCCAGTTCAGTACCGGGCACCATCCGGCGGATGGTCAAACGGCAACCGGAGTAGAGCTGCAGCACGTCGGCCTCGCCGTAGGCCACCTCCCACTCCGGCAGCTCCTCGCTGTGCAGGCGGCAGCCGCCGCCTTCGTAGGGAAACTGCTCCAGCCCACCCTGCTCCAGGCGCAGCGGCGTCAGGATGAACCAGGAGATCAGACATCGCCCGCCCGGCTTGAGGACCCGCACGATCTCCGTCAGGTAGTGCTCCACGTCCCTGCGCAGCATGTGGGTGAAGACCGAAAAGAGGTAGACGAAGTCGAACTCGGCGTCGGCGTAGGGGAAGCGGAACGCCTCGGCCGGGGGCGCGGTCACCACGCCGTAGTACCGGTTGTGCAGGCTCACGTGGCGGAAGCGGAAGCCGGGGTAGTGCGCGGTGATGTGCCGGGTGGCCCAGGCGATCTCGCCTTCGAGGATGTCGAAACCCTCGTAACTGCCCGCCGTGAGGTACCGGGCCAGCGGCAGCGCGATGCGTCCCAGCCCGCAACCCACCTCGAGTACCCGCTCATCGGGCCGCAGCCCGCCCAGTTCGATCAGCCGGCGCACGCTCCGCTCGCCGACGCGCCGGAACTCCTCGCTCCGGCTGACTCGCGTCAGCCGGGCGTCCTGCCACGCCCGCACCAGCGGTCCGGGCACCAGCCTCCGGAGGGTCGTTCTGAGCGGCACGGCCGGCTCCAGAAAAAGGGGTCAGGCTACTTTTCCGCGGCCTTGCGCGGCCGGCCGCGGCGCCGGAGGGTCGACTCCAGCCCCAGCCGTTCCGCGGTGGCCGCCTGCCACTCGGCCTGCCCGAAGGGTCGGCCGCGCGAGACCGCCGACCGCAGGGCCTCCAGCTCACCATCGGTCTGCACGGAGTTGACGAAGTCGAGCCAGTTCCCGCCCCGCGCCACCGGCGAGTCGACCATCCACGTGGGCCGGCCCACGTAGTCCCAGCAGCGCAGGCTCGACCAGGGCCAGTCCT